>CAMBNE010000254.1 GCA_945868935.1 uncultured Clostridia bacterium | reverse complement strand
CGTAGCGACCCTTAACTCCACTCTCCACACTCCAAACTCCACACTCTGCTAAATTATGGTTTATCTGACAAATTGAGCTGATTATTGTATCTTATTTAAAGAGATAGTCAAATTAATTTATTATGGCTTTTCGCCTGTTAAAAATTCAATACTTCTTTCAATTGAGTCCTTTGAACTGCCCCATTCCTGACCTTTGCTGCGGTAGTCAAACATTGAGCAGAAATGGGTTATGTCGCCCTTAAGCGATTCAAGATAATTTTTGGTTAGTGCGGCTGTTTCTGCGTGAAAATCAGCAAGATATTTTGACGGCATACCGCCCTTGCCGGTTGCGGTTTCCATAATAAATGAATAGTGCTTAAGACAAATAAACGGCTGTTCATTATAGAGCTTTCTGAATTCCTCGCCCTTTGCCCACTCAACGAAAATCGTCGCCATAAAATGACGCATATCCCACTCTATTCTGTCGCAGACATAACAGGAGTCAAGCTCGGCTTTTATCCCCTCAAGCTGTTTTTTGTCGGGCTTGCCTTTCAGCTTTTTCGGCATAAAATTGTCGATAATTTCCTGTAGGTGACTTTCAAGAATAAGTGCATTGGGAAGCTTTTGACCGTTTTCAAACATCTGCGAAAAATGACGGTGGCAAAAGCCTTTTTTATTTGTTTCAATTCTTATGTTCGGCTCCATCATTGCGTCGCCCGTAATAAATTTTACATACTGTTCTTCCAGCATTTTTTTCATTCGGCAAATCGGACAGCCGTCTTTCGGCATAAAAATATCGTTAATCGGAATTGTGCAAATTGTTTCTTTCATTTTAATCCTCCGTAATTTCAGAAGTTTTTATTTTATTGTATCATAAAACGTCGGTTTGTGGTATAATTTTTTTAAGGAGGCGTATATTTATGAAATGCGTTGAATTTGAAAACGGTGTAAGTGTTGAGGGTGTTAACGACCTTGACCTTGCGCAGACGCTCGACTGCGGTCAGAGCTTTCGCTGGACAGAGAAAGAGGACGGTTCGTTTGAAGGAATTGCTTTCGGAAAATCTGTAACCGTAAGACTTGAAAATAACACCTTATATATAGAAAACACCACTAAGGAAGATTTTGAAAATATCTGGTATGAATACTTTGACTTATCGCTCGACTACGGAAAAATAAGGGAAGAAATCAGTGAAATTCACCCCGTTTTGTGCGAAGCGGCAAAGTATGCGCCGGGGATAAGAATCCTGCGGCAGGAGCCGTATGAGGCGCTCTGCACATTTATAATTTCACAGAATAACAATATAAAGAGGATAAAGGGAATTGTTCAGCGGCTCTGCGAAAGCTTCGGCGAAAAAATTGAAGGCGGATACGCTTTTCCGACAGCTGAAAGGCTGGCTGTGCTTACGCCTGATGACCTTGCACCGTTGCGTGCAGGCTTTCGGAACCGCTACCTTATTGATGCGGCTCAGAAGGTTGCCTTTGGCGAGGTTGACCTTGAAAAATGCCGGAACTGCAATTATGACGAGGCAAGAGCCGAGCTTATGAAAATTACAGGCGTAGGAGTAAAGGTTGCCGACTGTACTTTGCTGTTCGGACTGCACAGAATTGAAGCGTTTCCCGTTGACGTGTGGATGAAACGTGCAATGGAAAAGCTGTTTCCGGATATGAAGCCTGATGATTTCGGCGAATATGCGGGAATTGCACAGCAGTATATTTTTCACTATTCAAGAATGCATCCCGAGCTGTTTGATAACTAATATTTGTCGATGTTTACATATTTGTTTACTCCTTATTTGCCTTTTATTTAGTTTATTAGCAACATACATAATTTCTGACGCCGTTATTTGTTAATATCAAATAACGGCATTGTTAATTTTGCTCTAAAATATTACCTAAAATTTTACATAAAAAATTATTTTTTTATTTGTACCTTTTATGCGATTATGGTATAATTAGATTGCTTAATAATGCAATTGCACAAAAATTGATGAATTGTTTGTTTTTTAGCGTGAAACATTTTGCGGTCAAAGAAAATTCAGGAATCAACTGTCATATGTAATATGACAGATAAAATTATAAAGGAGTAATCAACAATGAAAACAATCAAAAAGCAAATTTCCGTTTTGCTTGCAGTAATGATGATTTTGTGTTCGTTTACGGCAATTTCATTCAGCGCAAGTGCTGCGGAAACCACAGGCGGTACAATTACGGTAAATTCAAATCTCTGCGATGCACAGACCTACAACTACACTGCTAATGACAAGCAGATTGAGGTTACATATTTTCTCCAGTGCGACAATATGATTTTGAATACGCAGGGCGGAATTTACTATGACAGCAGCGTTTTAAGTGTTGCTGACACAAACACAGCTCAGACAAGCTTTCCAGGCTTTGCTTCAGGTCAGTATTTTGTTAACTTTGACCTTACAAACAAGGCTCTGTACAATGCAACAAGTCTTAACCTTTATGACTTCACAACCAAGGGTGTGTTCTTCACTGTTGTATTTGACATTGTCGGCAGCGGCGACACAGAAGTAAACCTTGACGTTGATGTTATCACAGCTACAACAGCAAACGATTTTGATGAGCTTGAAGGCGCAAGCGATATTGACCTTGTTTACTACGGCGACATTGCAGCAGACAAGTTTTCATTCTCTTCAGAAAGCAAGTTCATCAAGGATACAGATTCGGTAACACTTCAGTTTGCAGCACCGACAAGCTACGCATCAAGAAATACATGGAGCAATCCGGTATTCTTCTACGGCGATACACAGTCAATGGACAGCGTAACAAAGGTAGAGATGACAGCAACAGGCGATGTATACTACACAACAGACACAGGTTCAAATACATTACTTACAACAACAAACGGCTGGAAAGTATTTGAAGTAACTCTCAGTGCAGATGAGGTTACAGCAGCAAATGCATCAAAGTTTGCAGGCTTTGCAACATCAGACGGTGTTAACAGAACAACACTTGTAAGCGGTGCTAACGTATTGAAGGCAGGCGTAGATACATATTCTGCAACATACGGCACAGCAAAGACAT
>CAMBNE010000253.1 GCA_945868935.1 uncultured Clostridia bacterium | reverse complement strand
CAGACGTACATATATCGGCTCGATTCCGGGCAGAATTATGTCGGCTGTTCAGACAGCAGGAACAAACAACCCTGTTCTTATTCTTGATGAGATTGATAAGCTTGCAAGTGATTATAAGGGCGATCCCACATCGGCTCTCCTTGAAGTGCTTGACAGCGAGCAGAACAACAAGTTTGTTGACCACTATATTGACATTCCGTTTGATTTGTCAAATGTTATGTTTATTACAACGGCAAATGATGTTTCTGCTATTCCCGCACCTCTGCTCGATAGAATGGAGCTTATTGAGCTTAACAGCTACACAAGGGAAGAAAAGTTCAATATTGCTAAAAAGCACCTTATTCCGAAACAGCTCGACTTATGTGGCTTTAATGCTAAGGAAGTCAAGTTTACTCAGAAGGGCATTTATTTCCTGATTGATTTCTATACAAGAGAATCCGGTGTGCGTACACTTGAAAGACTGATTGCTTCAATTTTAAGAAAATGCGCCGTAAAAAGGCTTGAAGATGAAGTAGATACTTTTAAAATTGATGAAAATGCAATTGAAGAAATGCTCGGACATAAAAAGTATCTTTCTGAAAATTATTCCGATAAGGACGAAATCGGCGTAGTGAACGGTCTTGCGTGGACATCGGTAGGCGGTGAGCTTCTTCCTATCGAGGTTGCAGTAATGGAGGGAACAGGCAAGATTGAGCTTACAGGTTCGCTGGGGGACGTAATGCAGGAATCGGCAAAAACTGCAATAACCTGCATAAGAAGTCATTGCGATGTTCTCGGACTTGACTCTGATTTTTATAAGGATAAGGATATTCACATTCACGCTCCCGAGGGAGCAGTACCCAAAGACGGACCTTCAGCCGGTATCACGATGGCTACTGCAATCTATTCAGCTTTATCTTTAAAGCCTGTAAGACACGACATAGCAATGACAGGTGAAATTACACTGAGAGGAAAAGTTTTGCCCATAGGCGGCCTTAAAGAAAAGAGTATGGCGGCTTACAAGCACGGAATCAACACCGTAATAATTCCTAAGGAAAACGAACCCGATTTGCAGGATATTGACAGTGTTGTTAAGGAAAAGGTAAGTTTTGTACCTGTTGAAAGCTTTAAGGACGTTATTGCTCTTGCCGTCAATGACACAATTGAAGTTTCCGAAAAGGAATGGGAAAATATAAAAATAACACCGCAGCATAAAAGCGGAGTTGCAACAATAAGACAGTAAACAGGAGACAGGGTATGAATTTTAACGAAGTATGCTTTGAGTTTGCAGCAGGCAAGGTAGAACAGCTTCCAAAATCAGATATGCCTGAAATCGTATTTTCCGGTCATTCAAACGTCGGAAAATCATCTCTTATCAATAAGCTCGTTCAGCGCAAGGCTCTCGCAAGAGTGAGTGCACAGCCGGGAAAAACCGCTACAATCAACTTTTATAAGCTGCGTGAATTCAGAATGGTTGACTTGCCCGGATACGGATATGCAAAGGTATCAAAGGCTGAAAAAGAGCGTTGGGCAAAGCTTGTTGAGGGGTACTTTAATCAGGAGCGAAAGCGTGCACTTGTTATTCAGATTCTTGATTTGCGTCATCCGCCGACAGATGACGACCTGCATATGATTGATTTTCTCTACAGAGGCGGTTTCAATTTTGCGGCGGTGCTTACTAAAAGCGATAAATTGAAAAAGACGCAGTTTGAAAAGCAGATGGAGTATTATAAGGATATTTTCAGCACGATTGAACATATTCCGTTAATTCCGTTTTCTGCTCAGACAGGGGTTGGAAATGAGGAAATCAGAAAACTAATTGAAGAATCAATTAATAATTTTAATAATACGGAGGTATGAGCAATGTTTGTAAACGATTGTCTTAACGTACTCGAAGAGGGACATCTTACAATCGGAGGGTGTGATACTTTAGAGCTTGCAAAGGAATACGGCACACCTCTTTATGTACTTGATGAAAATGTAATCAGAGAAACCTGCCGTTCCTATGTTAATTCATTTAAGAAGTTCTATGACGGTAACGGTATGCCGCTTTATGCAAGCAAGGCACTTTCCTGCAAGGAGCTTTGCAGAATTGCAAAGGAAGAGAACATAGGTCTTGACGTTGTTTCGGGCGGTGAAATCTATACTGCTTTGCAGGCAGGATTCCCTATGGAAAAGGTGCATTTTCACGGCAACAACAAAACAGCAGATGAAATCAGATTCGCTATTGAGTCAAAGGTAGGCAAGTTCGTTGTAGATAATCTTTACGAGCTTGAGCTTCTTGATAAAATTGCAGGAGAGATGGGCGAAAAGGTAAACATTTCCTTCCGTATCAAGCCCGGTGTTGACGCACATACACATAACTTTATCAGAACAGGACAGATTGACTCAAAATTCGGCTTTGCTCTTGAAACAGGAGAGGCTTTTGAGGCAGTTAAAGAGGCAGTTAAGCTTGAAAATGTATCATTAAAAGAACTTCATTGTCATATCGGCTCACAGATTTTTGACATTGACCCGTTTGTAACAGCTGCTGAGATTATGATGGACTTCATCGGCAAAATCAAGAAGGAGCTTGACCTTACAATTTCAGAGCTCAATCTCGGTGGCGGCTTCGGTATTATGTACACAAGCAAGGATGAGCCTGTTCCTTATGAAAACTATATGGAAAAGGTTTCTGTTGCCGTTAAGGCGAAATCTGCCGAATATGGGCTGCCGGTACCGTTTATCTACATTGAGCCTGGCAGATCGGTTGTAGGCGAAGCCGGAATTACTCTTTACACAGTCGGCGGCAAGAAAGAAATTCCAAACGCAAGAACTTACGTTTCAATTGACGGCGGTATGACTGATAACATTCGCTACGCACTTTATCAGTCTGACTATACTGTTGTAAATGCAAGTAAGGCTGATAAAGAGCCTGACGAAACCGTAACAATCGCAGGCAAGTGCTGTGAAAGCGGCGATCTTATTCAGGAGCATACAAAGGTTGCAAATGTTGAGGTAGGCGACACACTTGCCGTTCTCTCAACAGGCGCATATAACTACTCAATGGCTTCAAATT
>CAMBNE010000252.1 GCA_945868935.1 uncultured Clostridia bacterium | reverse complement strand
GTAGTATCTCCCGACGGTGACTGAGCAATTACATATCCCTCGGGCCAGTCTTCGCTGTATTCATATTCGCCGATTTCAACAGTAAAGCCTTCCTGTTCAAGCAGTTTCTTTGCGTAGCTGTAGCCGTAACCGACAACAGGTGTAACAGTTTTATCGACAGCGACAGTAGTCGGAGCTACTGTGGTGGGCGGAACAGTAGTTGCCTTTTCTGTTGTACTCTGAACAGTTGTTTCTATTTCTGTAGGAGCAGTTGTAGCGTTGTTGTCGTTATTTTTATTAAGACCGCTACTTATCCAGTAGGCGATAAATCCTAGAGCGGCAAGAGTAACTATAACACAAATAGTAATTATTACGGCGTTTTTCTTGCCTTTTGGTGAATCGGATTTGTCATCGTCGGTAAAATCATCAGTTTCAAAAATGTTGAGTTCTTTGTCGTTTTCAACGTCGTATTCAGATGAAGCGTCTTTTTCAGGCTTTCTCTTCTCTACAGGCTCAGAATCCTCGAAAAAGTCACCGTAATCTTTTTCCTTTGCCTGCTCCTGAAAGCTTTTTGCCTTTTTCTGAACTTCATAGGTTTCGAAAACTCGGTTGTCAATTTCAAAATCGTCGTGTACGGTGCTGTTTGAATCAGACTTGATTTCCTTTAATGATTCATCATCGTTACTTGCATTTTCAGTGCTTTTCTCATTGTGGATTTCCGACTCTTCAGATTTATTATCATTAGCTTCCGATTTGTTATTTGATCTGTCGTTTACTTCGGTAACCTCTTCAATTTCAACAAATTCGTTTTCATCCTCAGTCAGTGACTCGTCAAAAGAAGTTGTATTTTCTGCCTCGTTGCTTGTTATTTCTTCAACCTCATTCGGTGTTTCATCAGAATTTTCAGTTTCGGTATTTTGATCTGCAATAGCACCCATAACAGGAAGAACCTCTGCAGCAGATTTAGCAGCGTCGTCAAATCCGCTGTAATCATATTCTTCAAATACATTTTCGTTAAAATCTGTTGTTTCGGGAACAATCAAGGATTCACTCATAGCTGAAGAAACTATTTCTCCCTTAATAGAAGTCAATGCATTTTTAATATTTCCTGCATTCTTCCATCTATTGTCATTATTGGGCTGGCAGGCAATAACAATAACACTTTTGAGCTTTTCACTGCCATTTTTCGGAGCAGTAACAGCCTTGCCGTCAAAACGCATTTTTATTGCGTCATCACGGCTTACTTCATTGCTTTCAAACGGAATAGTACCGGAGTTGCTCATTGAGTACATAATCAAGCCGAGTGAATAAATGTCGGTTGTAAAATCGGCATTTCCTTTTTTGTATATTTCCGGGGCAATAAACGACATATCCTCAATTTTGCTCTCAAAGTCAGAAAATCCGCCGAGCTTATATTCACCGTCAAAGGTAACATATATATTATCTGGATTGATATTACCGTGATAAATATTTCTTGACTCGAGCTTTTCAAGAATTGCGCTCATCTGAATACCGAATTCTACAACTTCACTCTCATCAAAGTCTTTAGATTTCATAACTTCGGATAAACTCTTTAAATCCTCGGTAATTATGAAAAACTCAATTTTCTTTTTTGCAGGGTTGTTGTTTACAAAAATATCAAGATAATTAAAGCAATTGCCCGTCTGAGAAACAGTTTTCAAAAAAGAAGCTTCATCATTGATAAAGTCAGTGTTCTCTATATTATAGTCATCGTTTTTAATAACTACATAACGAAGCAGAGCAGAAATAACTGTTCCGTCAAAATCTTTTTTGCTTACTTTATAAATCTCGTTGTCGTTATCATCAGGCAGACGAGAGATTATTTTCCAAGTTTTAAGACTGTCAGGTAATTTAATATGCGCAGACATTATAAACATCTCCTTCTATAATTTAACGTATTCTTTCTTACTAATAACATACTATCTAACTCATTATATCATAATATTATTGGTATTTCCATATTTTTAAAAATTTTGTTTAAATATTTAACATAACATTTTATGGCATTATAAGAAAATAAGATAAACAAAAAGGGCGGATTTCTCCGCCCAGACTATAACTTCTATTTTATATGTATTCTTTCTTTTCTTTTCAGTCCCACAATTCCTCCGACTCCTCCTGCAACAATCAGTGCAACAAGCCGGATAAGTGTCAATAACGAAACAGGGTCATCACTTTTTGTAAGTCCTGTAACGGTAATCAGTATGAAAATTGCAAATCCTGTTATCAATCCTACTACAAGACCTGCTGACTTTGTAATTTTGCTTGTAATAAAGCCTCCCGAAAATGCACCGAGCGCAAGCAACGCAAGAGTAATATAGTTTGTAAGCTCTGTCGGTAATAATCCGCTTGTCATTACAATTGCAGACAAAATACAAACCAGTATTACAGTTACAAGCAGACCGCAGACAGTTCCGAAAAGCACAGCCTTAATAAGTAATTTTTTGTCGGACAAAAAAACACCCCCGAAAATAATCTGTTAAATTATATTCGGGGAAGTTGATATAAATTCAATATTTATTCTATTTTATCATTTATCGGTTTTTGGCTCAACATCTTCTGATTTTTTCTTGCCGAAAAAGCTTTTCTTTTCAGGTTTCTGTTCAGCAGTAGGCTCCTTTACTGTATCAACAGTAGAGATGCACCACTTTTTAAATTTCATTTTTACTCTGTCAGAGCCTGTTTCAATGATAATAGCGTCCTCGTCGTCTTTAATTGCAACAACTCTGCCCATAATACCGCCGATTGTAGTGATTTCATCGCCGATTTCAAGTGAATTTCTCATCTGAGCTTCTTCTTTTTTTCTTTTTGAATTAGGTCTGATTAAGAAGAAATAGAGAGCGGCAAAAATAGCAGCATAAATTGCTATCATCAAAATCATACTCATACTGTTGTTTGCACCGCCGTTGCCTTCTGCAAGGATGGGTAAAAAGTTTGTCATATTCTTCATTCCTTTCATACAATATACTGATTATATCAGTTTTGAATATCGGTTGCAAGTTTTTTCAGGAAATTTTCAAATTAAATTTACATTAAATTCTTACTCCGAG
>CAMBNE010000251.1 GCA_945868935.1 uncultured Clostridia bacterium | reverse complement strand
AAAGCAATGCAAAATCGTCACGTGTTGGTAAAATTGACAGTAACTGCTGTTTTGTAAGAGGGTTTCCGAGGCAGAAATCTTCAAAAATACGTCCACTTTGCAAGATTTCAAGTGAATTGTCACTGTCTGCTTTAACATCCTTAACGATTACAGAAACGCTTACATTACCGTTGTATTCGTTTGTATCGAGTGTTACCGCTAAATCAAGCAAATCCCCCTTTTTGTAGGAAAATTCCTCCGTTGAAGTAAAAAAGCAAAGTGCGTTAATTATTGCGCCGTTTCTTGAAAGGGCAAGCTTGAGGTGCTTATTATTCGATAAAGGAATAATATTATCAAGATTCATTTTGTAAAGACCAAAAATCGGGGTAGGATTACCGGCACCGAAGGGTTGTAAGCACGAAAGCGACTGCACAAGGTCAACGGTAATAAATGCCGGATTGAGCTTACACTCAATATTCAGTTTGTCAAAAGGCATATTGCTGAATGAACTTGCAAACTCATTAATTCTTTTTCGGAACAAAGAAATATTTTTACTTTCAAGTGACAAGCCGACAGCCATCGGATGACCGCCGTAATGGGTAAGTAAATCAGCACAGGCAAACACTGCGTCACAAAGAGGAAATCCCTCAACACTTCTTCCGGAAGCTTTAGCCGTGTCACCGAAACGAGATATTATTATTGTCGGCTTTCCGTAAATATCTTTAATACGTGAAGCGACAATTCCAATTACACCCTGATGCCAGTTTTCACCGTCAATAACTATTATCTTGTCTAATATAATCGACGGGTTTTGTTGTATTTCAAAATCAATTTTATTTAAAATTTCCGCTTCTATCTGTCTGCGTTCGGTATTGTCTTCACACAATTGCAAGGAAATTTCATTTGCCTGTTCTTCATCTTCAGTAAGCAAAAGCTCAACGGATTTTCCCGAAAGTCCGAGCCTGCCTACTGCATTTATGCGTGGCACAAGCGTAAATGATACGTTACCTGCGGTAAGATTTTTTCCGCCGAGTCCCGAGCTTTCGACAAGAGCATTAATTCCTACCCTGTCGCTGTTCATAATGCTTTGAAGTCCGCGCTTGACAAACACTCTGTTTTCGCCTTTAAGCTCAACAATATCTCCGATTGTTCCTATGCTTAGTAAATCAGCATAATTGTCAAGAAGCGAATTTACGTCGCAGTATTCACCCTCGAGAGCCATAATAAGCTTAAAAGCCACACCGACTCCCGAAAGATTTTTGAATTTACTGTGGCAGTCCTGTCTGTGCAAATCAACAACAGCACAGGCATTTGGCAGGTTTCCCGTCGGCATATGGTGGTCTGTTACTACGGTGTCAATTCCAAGAGATGATGCGTAGTCAATTTCGCTCAAAGCCGCAATTCCGTTATCAACGGTAACAATCAGCCTTACTCCCTTTTCTTTGAGAAAATCAACGGCTGAATTATTAATTCCGTAGCCCTCTGTTTCACGTGACGGAATGTAGTACATAGCGTTTGCACCTATTGCGTCAAAATATGAGTATAAAAGTGCAGTTGAAGTTACACCGTCGGCGTCGTAATCGCCGTAAACACAGATAAGCTCGTCATTGTCAAGTGCTTTTTTTATACGGCTGACAGCCTTATCCATATCCTTTATTTCAAAAGGTGAGGCTATTTCGGACTCGTTATAGAGAAAATCTTCAATTTCTTCCTGTGTTTTTATATTTCGTATCTGGAGCAGCATTGCAACAATTGCAGGCAGCTCATATTTAGTTTGTATTTCAGAGGCTTCAGCTTTGTTAAGCTCTGATACTGTCCACAATTTCAAAAAATGCAACGACCTTTCGTTTTATCTTTATATATATCAGTTATTATATTCTTTCAGCATTGATTCTGCGTGAGTTAATGCGGCTTCGGTGATGTTTACGCCGCCGATTATGCGTGCAAGCTCGTTTACTCTGCCGTTATGGTCGAGAACGGAAACGTCGGTAAAGGTCCTTCCGTCGTCAATCTGCTTGCGGATAAGATAGTGATGATCTGCAAGGGAAGCAATCTGTGCCTGATGGGTTACGCAGAGAACCTGACTGTTTTCGGACACCTGCTTTAGCTTTAAGCCTACCTTTTCAGCGGCTGAGCCTGAAATTCCGGTATCTACTTCATCGAAGATAAGCGTATCAACTGTATCTGTTGAAGAAAGCACTGTTTTGATTGCAAGCATCATTCTTGAAAGCTCACCGCCTGATGCTATTTTTGCAACGGGACGAGGAGTTTCGCCCGGATTCGCAGAGATTAAAAGCTCGACCTTGTCAATTCCCTTTGAATTGAATTCGGTTGTTTCAAACTGCGGAACAAGCTCTACATTCGGCATATTTAAAAAGCTCATTTCGTCTTTTACCTTTTTAGCAAAATCCTGAGCTGTTTTTTTGCGATGATTGCTGAGCTTCTGTGCCGCCTGCATTGTGAGCTTTTCAGATCTGTCAACAGCTTCTATAAGCTCGTCACGGTTTTTATCAAAATTTACAAGCTCATCAAGCCTTGCCTGCATTTTTTCCGCAAGAGGTATTAAATCATCACAAGGGCAGTTATATTTTCTTGAAAGGCGGTTGAGTAAATCGAGCCTTTCTTCAATTTCTTCAAGTCTTTGCGGGTCGCTTTCGAGGTTATCAATAGCGTCGGAAACGCTTTCGGCGCAATCCTTTAGATTGTAGTATACATCGGCAAGAGTATCTGAAAGTGATTCGTATTCTGGATTATACTCGGCGGCTTTCTGAATATTTGAACAAGCGGAATCTATAACTTCAACGCCACCGTCAAAGTTTTCATCGCCTGATAAAAGCATTTTTGCTTCATTCAGCAGTGAAAAAATCTTTTCAAAGCTCATAAGAGAGGTGCGTTCTGCTTCAAGCGACTCTTCCTCGCCGAGTTTAATATCAGCATCACTTAACTCTTGCACCTGAAATGAGAGCAAGTCAATTTCTTTTATGCGTTCGCTTTCGTCGGTGTTTGCTTCGTTTAATTTCTTTTTAAGAATTTTATATTCCTTGTATTTCTCACGGTAATCGGCTAAAAGCTCACTGCTTTTGCCATAGC
>CAMBNE010000250.1 GCA_945868935.1 uncultured Clostridia bacterium | reverse complement strand
AGGGCGAGGTTGTAATCTGCGAAGCACCGTCGTTTATCGGCTCGCTCAACACCTTCCGCAGTTACAATGCAAAGCTTGTCGGAGTTAAGGTTGAGCCTGACGGAATGAGCGTTGAGGAGCTTGAAAATGCGCTTAAGGCTAATCCGAAAGCAAAGCTTATCTACACAATCCCGAATTTTCAGAATCCGTCGGGCGTTACAATGAGCCTTGAAAAGAGGAAAAAGGTCTATGAGCTTGCCAAAAAGTACGGCGTGCTTATTCTTGAGGATAACCCGTACGGCGATTTGCGCTACAGCGGAGAGTATGTTCCTAACATAAAGTCGCTTGATACGGACGGAATTGTGATTTACGCAGGCTCTTTCTCAAAGGTAATTTCACCGGGTATGCGTGTTGCTTACTGCATTTGTCCCAAGCCGATTTTCCAGAAGCTTGTTGTCTGCAAGCAGGGCAACGACGTTCATACAAATATCTGGTCGCAGTACGTCTGCAATGAGTTTATCACAAAGTACGATTTCAACGCTCATCTTGCAAAGCTGCGTGAGATTTACACCAAAAAGGCAGAATTCTGTATGGGATTGCTCGACAAATACTGCGCTCCTGCAATTTCCTATCACAAAATTGACGGCGGACTTTTTATCTGGTGCGATTTGCCCGAAAGCATTGATATGCCGACATTCTGCAAAAAGGCTGTTGAAAACAAGGTCTGCGTAGTTCCCGGAAATGCATTTCTGACTGATGAAAACGAGAAGTGCCAAAGCTTCAGAATTAACTTCTCAACACCGACAGACGAACAGCTTGAAAAGGGAATCAGGATTCTCGGAGAGCTTGCTAATAATTAATTCGGAATTCGGAATGCGTAATTCGGAATTAAATCTTTTAATCTGATAATTTTTTACGGAGGAATTAACATATGGAAAACGAAAAGAAAAAAGAGGTTGTGTTCAGCGCAATACAGCCCAGCGGAACAATTACACTCGGAAACTATCTCGGTGCTGTGCGCAACTGGGTTGCAATGCAGGAGGAGTACAACTGCATTTATGCCCTTGCTGATTTGCACACAATTACCGTAAGGCAGGAGCCTGCAACAATGAGGAAGAATATCTTAGACGCTTACGCATCAATTATGGCATGCGGAATTGACGTTGAAAAGAGCATTTTTTTCATTCAGAGCCACGTTCACACTCATGCAGAGCTTGCGTGGGCGCTTAGCTGTTACACCCAGTTCGGCGAGCTTTCGAGAATGACTCAGTTTAAGGATAAGTCTGCAAAGCATGCCGACAACATAAACGCAGGACTTTTCACATATCCCGTGCTTATGGCTGCCGACATTCTGCTTTATCAGGCTGACAAGGTGCCTGTTGGTGCAGACCAGAAACAGCATATTGAGATTACAAGAAATATAGCCGAGCGTTTCAACGGACTTTACGGTAATGTATTCAAGATTCCCGACGGATTTATTCCGAAGAACGGTGCAAGAGTAATGAGCCTTCAGGATCCGACCAGAAAGATGAGCAAATCCGACGAAAACGTAAACGGTTGTGTACATCTTCTTGATGCGCCTGAAGTAATTATGAAAAAATTTAAGCGTGCCGTAACCGACAGCGAGGCTTGTGTAAGATATGCCGAGGGCAAGGACGGCGTTAACAACCTTATGACAATTTACAGCGCAGTAACGGGACTTACCTATGAGCAGATTGAGCACGACTTTGACGGTAAGGGCTACGGTGACTTCAAGACCGCTGTAGGCGAGGCTGTTGTTGAGGAGCTTCGTCCGATTCGTGAGCGTTACGAACAGCTTATAAAGGACAAGGCTTATCTTGAGGAGTGCTACAGAAAGGCTGATGAAATTGCGCTTAAAATCAGCAGCCGTACGCTGGGCAAGGTTATGAAGAAAATCGGCTTTATTCTTTAATTTTGATAAGAATCTGAGGGAATAAAGTATGACAAAAATTGAAAATAAAATTTTTGACTGGATAAGAAAAAATATCATTCTGATTTTTCTCGGTGCGATTACAATATTGGGGATTGTGATACACCTTTGCGGAATTGATTTTAAAAGCGACGATTACAACAGCTTTCTCTATCCCTGGTGGGTTGGCATTAAAAGCTCAGGTGTGCAGGGACTTGCAACGCAAATCGGAAACTACAACATACCGTATCAGATAATAACCTATCTGTTCACGCTTACTCCGCTCGGACCGCTGTATTCCTACAAGGTTCTGTCGATTGCGTTTGACTTTGTTCTTGCACTGAGTGCGGCGTTGCTTGTGTATTCCTTTGACAGCAGAAAATCGCTTTTAAAGCCTGTACTTACATACGGACTGGTTTTCTGTTCAATGACGGTTGTGCTCAACTCGTCGTTCTGGGCACAGTGTGATTCGATTTACGTTTCGTTTATACTTCTTTCAATTTACTTTCTGAAAAGAGAGAAGAATATACCGTCGTTTGTAATGCTCGGAATTGCGTTTGCATTCAAGCTTCAGGCTGTGTTTATTCTTCCGGTATTCCTCTTTTATTATATCTGCACCCGCAAGACTTCAATACTTCATTTTCTGATTATCCCTGCTGTTGATTTTGTTATGTGCCTGCCTGCAATTATCCTTGGCAGAAATCCGCTTGACATTATAACGATTTATGCGGAGCAAACCGATTACGGCAAGCTGATTCAGATGAATTGCCCGAATATATACGCATTTATGTGTGAGGGCAACGATATGAATAATTATTATCTTTTCAAAACGCTTTCAATTGTCCTGACAATTACAGTACTCGGCGCAGGGCTTTGTATGCTGATTTACAAGAGGACTGATTTGTCCGATACGCAGAATTTTCTGCTTGCATCAATCTGGACGGTGTTTACCTGCATAATCTTTTTGTCGTCAATGCACGAGAGATACGCTTATCTTCTCGATATACTGACAATTATTTATGCCGTTGTGAACGTCAAGCGTGTGTGGCTCCCGATTGTGTGCAACCTTGTGAGCCTGCGTGGATACTGCTACTATCTGTTTGCGTATGACGTTCTGGATATAAAAATTACTGCAATTGTGTACATAGCAGTGTATGCATA
>CAMBNE010000249.1 GCA_945868935.1 uncultured Clostridia bacterium | reverse complement strand
TATCTTGCCGTCAATTTCGGGAGCATCGGCGGCGCTTCTTCCGAAATAGCACTCGCCGTAGCGGTCATAGCCCTCAACAACTACCTCAATGGTCTTGTCGGTGAGCTGATGATTTTTCTCGGTCATAATTACCATCTGCCGCTCCATCATGATGTCGGCACGGTGCTCCTTGGTCTCCTCGTCAAGCTGACCGTCCATAAGCGCAGCCTTCGTGCCTTCCTCGGCGGAATAGGGGAAACAGCCGAGACGGTCAAATTCCATATCCTTGACAAAATCAGCAAGCTCGTCAAACTGCTCCTCGGTCTCGCCGGGGAAGCCTGTGATGAGGGTGGTTCTGAGGATAATGCCGGGGATACGTTCTCTCAGCTTTGCGATAAGCTCTCTGAGGGTGTTTTCATCGCCGCAGCGGTTCATATTTTTGAGTATCTCGCCGTTGCAGTGCTGAATGGGCATATCTATGTACTTGACTATCTTGTCTTCCCTTGCCATAACGTCGATAAGCTCATCGGTAATTCTCTCGGGGTAGCAGTAGAGCACTCTTATCCATTTGAGCTGAGGTATTCCGCAGAGCTTTGTGAGCAGCTCGGGGAGCATTGATTTTCCATAAAGGTCCTCGCCGTAGCGGGTGCTGTCCTGTGCGATGACAATAAGCTCTCTTACGCCGTTTTTAGCCATTTCATATGCTTCATTGTAGAGCTCTTCCATAGGCACGCTGCGCATTTTTCCTCTGATAGAGGGGATAGCGCAGTAGGAGCAGCAGTTTGAACAGCCGTCTGCGATTTTAAGGTATGAATAGAAAGAAAGTGTGGTCTGAATGCGTCCGCCTGTGAGACCGAGATTCAGCTTGCTGTCAAAGCTTGTGAGCTGATTGCCGCCCATTACCTTTTCAACGATGTCGCAGATGTGGTCGTTCGAGCCGATACCCACAACAGCGTCAGCCTCGGGTATCTCGGAAAGCACCTCGTCCTTGTATCTCTCCGCAAGACATCCCGTGATGATTATTTTCTTTATCCTGCCCTCTTTTTTCAGCTCCACAAATTCCAGGATAGTGTCGATAGCCTCCTGCTTTGCGGACTCGATAAAGCCGCAGGTGTTGAGCAGCCGAGAGAAACCATTCCTACTCTGATCGCCATTATTTTATCATTCCTTTTTAAATATGTGATATTGCCGCATTCATTCTATTATACTACAGCACCGTGATATTTGCAAGGTCTGCGGGAAAATTTTCGGTTAATTTTCACTTATTGCGGGATATTATTGACAATGCTTCGGGTTTGATTTATAATGAGGGTAGATTTGGACGTGAAAAATGACGATGGGGAGGCTTAAAATGTCAGAAAAGGATATTAAAATTGTTTTGGTAAATGAAAAAGATGCCGTATTTTTAAGTGAGCTTATGAATAACGAGGAAGTAATGACTTCTCTGAATGAAGTTCCAACAGCGGCAGAGGTGTGGGTCGATGCGATAGCCGAATGGAAAAGGGACGATGATGAGGAGGACATGGATGATGAAAATTAGAAATAAATCAATAGCATGTTTTTTTATAATTATTTTGTTGGTTGGAACATTTAGTGGATGTCGTTTGATAGATGATATTGCAGATGACTTGGAGAACAGTCAATCGGCTGTAGGCGGTAAAAACGGATTAGAAATAATCAGGTGTTTAAACGAACACGATTCGGAAGCATTGAAGGAATTATTTTGTGAACTGATGAAAAGAACTCATGATCTTGATAGTGAGATAGAAAACGCATTTGGAGTATTTGATACCCCAATTACAAAGTTTGATCCGATTTTAGTAGGAGGTGAGAAAAAAAATCGTGACGGTGTAATAATTTATAATTACGCATCATCCAGTATCCATAATGTAGTTTCGGGCGAAAAAACATATACTATATTCTTTTCGACTTATATAGTAAATGAAAATAAGAATTTGGTTGGAGTAACATGTATAGATATATATAATGCTGATGATGAATTGATATGTTCTATTGGCGAGCAGGTTTGAATAATAAACTTTAATATGGTGTGAATTAAGAACTTGTCTTCACAAGATAAATGTGGTATAATAAAAGAACAATGAGATATACAAGTGATATGACGGAAAGTCAATGGGAAATAATAAAACCAATATTACAGGAAGCAAAATACAGGAGCTTGGAAGAAAAGCGAGAACAGATAAATGCGGTATTTTACTTGGTGAAAACAGGGTGTCAATGGAGGAACCTGCCAAAAGATTTTCCTAAGTGGAAGACCGTATATAGCTTCTATAGAAGAGCTTGTCTGAATGGAATATGGGATAAAATACAGAAAGCACTGGTCAAAAAAGTTCGTTTGGCAAAAGGTAGAAAAGAAGCTCCAAGCTATGCTTTGATTGATTCACAAAGTGCTAAAACAGTATCATCAAATGAAAACCGAGGATATGACGGAGGAAAAAAACAAAAGGACGAAAGCGGCATATAGTAACAGATACAATGGGAAATCTGCTTTGTGTGCACGTCCATGCCGGCAACATTCACGATACCAAGGGCGGAGTATATACTTTTGAAAAAGCTTTATATCGTTATCCCACACTTATTGGCGTTCGTGCCGATCAAGGATACAGGGGTACTTTTAAAAACACGTTTGAAATTTTTCACAATTTAAAAGTTGATATTTCTCCGCGAATAAAAAATGAATTTGAAATTCAGCCTGTTCGTTGGGTAGTTGAACGAACATTTGGCTGGATGACTTGGTCTAGGCGTTTGTCAAAGGACTATGAAATTAGGACTTTTTACCAAGAAAATATTTGTATTATTTCCAATTTGCAAACCCTGTTGCGTCGATTTTAGCTTGTGAAGACAAGTTCTCAGTCATCAAGAGTAATACCGAGAAGCTCTAAAGCAAGTTCTTTTACTGCTCGGCGTGCATCATAATTCGTATATTCTTCACATAGGGATACATTGTTGTTATACATAAAGCGAATCAAATCTTCAACGGAATGGACTTTGGATTTATAAGCAGCAATGTTTTTTTCAGATTCATCGTGCATTGCCTGTAGAAGAGCATCTTGTGTTGGATACATATTACAGAAC
>CAMBNE010000248.1 GCA_945868935.1 uncultured Clostridia bacterium | reverse complement strand
GCAGGCGCAGATTATGGCGGCGGCGAGTGCGCAGGCGGAAGACATCCCTACGGGCACTATATTGTCAAACGGTGCACTGCTCCCGTAGGATTGGCGCAAGGACGCCAGCGTTGTGGGCAAAAGCTGGAGAGATGCGGTGTTCATAACTACAAAAATGACCATTTCGTTGCTTGCAGTATCGGCTTTGTTGTTGAGCGTATGTAACTGCTCCATTGCTTTAAGTCCGAACGGAGTGGCGGCGTTGCCGAGTCCGAGCAGGTTTGCGCTTATGTTCATTGAAATGCTTTTGAAAGCGTCGCTGTCTTTATCAAGGTTCGGAAACAGAGGCCGCAGCAGAGGTGAAAAGACTTTTGCGAAAACAGAAGTCAGACCGCTTTCGACGGCAATCTTCATAATTCCTGTCCAAAGACAGATTATGCCAGCCATTGTAATAATCAGCTCAATTGACGAGGCGCCGCTGTCAACAAGCGCTTTCGACAAATCCTCAGTATTTCCGAGAAAAACCGAGCAGATAATGCTTATTATTACAAGTCCGCTCCATACATAATTCAGCATAAAAACTCCTCTTTTGACAAGTTGTTGCCTTTTATTTAAAAATTACAAAGTTTACAAAATTGTTTACAATAAAATCGACGGGAATTATTGACAAAATAGGTAATAAATGGTAAAATATATACAAATATTAGTGAACAGGATGGGGTATATGATTTACACTAATTTCAGAGAAATTGACAAAGCAGGTCGAATCGTAATTTCAAAGGATATAAGAAAGCACCTCAATATTAACGCAGGCGACATTCTTCATATTGAAGCTGACGATAACTGTATCTTTATAAGAAAAGCAGAAAGCAAATGCGTGTTCTGCAACTCACTTGAAAGCTTAAAGGAATTTCAGGGAAAGCATATCTGTTCATCCTGCCTTGAAAAACTCAAGGACTGAATTGCTATACTATATATAGTATAAAATTGCCGCAAATATGAATAATTCATAGCGTTGCGGCTTAAACAGGGGTGACAATTCGGGTGAAGCTTTTTCTTGCAGATATTGGTAATGTCAGCTTGGAGTATGCACAACTGCTTGATAACGAGCGCAGAGCAAGGACAGAACGCTACAGGCTTGCTGACGATAAAAAGCGCTGTATTCTTGCCGGACTTATGACAAGGCACTTTCTCGGTAATGCAAAAATTCTCAAAAACGAGTACGGAAAGCCGTTTTTATCTGACGGACGTTTTTTTAACATTTCTCACAGCGGAAAATACGTGCTTTTTGCACTTTCCGACTGCGAAATCGGCTGTGATATTGAACAGTTCCACTATGTAAACGCAGCAAGAACAGGTCGTACTGTTTTTACCGACGGTGAAATGAATTTGCTTTTGACACGTGCCGACAGGCTCGGTGCGTTTTTTAATTTGTGGACAAAAAAAGAAAGCCTGCTCAAATGTATGGGCGAGGGCTTTCACAGGAGCGCAAAGTCGGTTGACGTGCGCTCTGATGTTTTTGAAGAAAAAGGCAGAAGCTACTTTATGAAAACGTGGAATTTTTCCGATTACACCGTTTCCGTTTGCTCCGTAAAAAATGATTTTCCTGAATTTATTGAGTTTATCGGGACAGAGGAGCTTATATGAAAAATCTTATAAGAATAATTGACGGCATAATTCTTTCGCTTTCAGCCTGCGGTTTTATGCTGACCTTATATGCAGGAAATATTTTTTACGGAAGTAATGTAGAACATAAAGGGCAGTTTTCGTATTTTCTGTTTTTCTTCATTCTTATTATTGTGGCTATAGTAGTAAATATTATTCCTTCTCCGTTTAATTTTAAAATTAAGCCGACAAGACTGCGTATGCTTGCCGACGGCTCGGATTTGCTTATTGCATTTCTTGTTTCGTCGGTAATCTCCGTTGCTTTTCATATTTATCTGCCGTTTACGGGGATTTTATCTTCGGGGCTTGGAATCGGCTTTTATGTTGCAAGCGTGGTTGTTGCATTGCTTGTGCTTGCCGTAACCTTCATAAATGCGGTTATAAGAACCTGCGGAGGTTCTTCTCAGCTCGGCGCAGGAAGAAAAACGGCAGTTGTGCTTACGGGCGGAATACCCGTTGTCAACTTTTTTACGCTGATTCCTGCAATTAAAAGCGCAAAGGCTGAGGTTAACTTTGAAAGTGAAAAGTCAAGCCTTGATTTAAGCAGAGCAAAAGACGAGGTGTGCAGAACAAAATATCCGATTCTTCTTGTTCACGGCGTGTTTTTCCGTGACTTCAAGTATTTCAATTACTGGGGAAGAATCACAGACGAGCTGCTGAGAAACGGTGCTCAGGTTTTTTTCGGCAATCACCAGTCGGCTCTGTCTGTAGACGACAGCGCAAAGGAGCTTACCGAGAGGATAAAGCAGATTGTAAAAGAAACAGGCTGTGAGAAGGTCAACATTATTGCCCATTCAAAGGGCGGCCTTGACTGCCGCCGAGCAATCAGCCGTTACGGAGCCGAAAAATATGTTGCCTCACTTACAACAATCAACACACCGCACCGAGGCTGTGAATTTGCTGATTATCTGCTCGGTGTTGTGCCGAAGTCAATGCAGGATAAAATTGCAAATACATACAACGCCGCAATGAGAAAGTTCGGCGATAAAAATCCCGATTTTCTTGCGGCAGTTGCCGACCTCACGTATAAAAACTGCGAAAAGCTTAATGAAACGACTCCCGACGTTGACGGAGTGTTTTATCAGAGCGTAGGCTCAAAGCTCAACAAAGCCTCAAACGGTCAGTTTCCGCTTAATTTTTCGTATCACCTTGTAAAATACTTTAACGGTGCAAACGACGGACTTGTGGCAGAAAGCTCCTTTAAGTGGGGCAGTGAGTACACGCTTGTCACCACAAACGGCAAAAGAGGAATTTCACACGGAGATATGATTGATTTAAACCGTGAAAACATTGACGGCTTTGACGTGCGTGAATTTTACGTTCAGCTTGTAGGCAACTTGAAATCAATGGGATTTTAAAAAATACAGCTATTCCTTTGGTAAGATAAACCATAATTTATATTAGTTTGGAGTTTGGAGAGTGGAGAGTGGAGTT
>CAMBNE010000247.1 GCA_945868935.1 uncultured Clostridia bacterium | reverse complement strand
AGGGTCGTGTTCAAGAAGCTTATTAATTGCTTTTGAAATACGGTCACGCATTTCTGCGGCGGCGGCTCTTGTAAATGTAACAATCAGCATTCTGTCAACGTCAACTGGATTTTCACTTCTTGTTACAAGATTTATAACCCTTTCAACAAGTACGGCGGTTTTTCCCGAGCCTGCTGCGGCAGAAACGAGCACGGAGCCGTCCGTTGCATAGATTGCGTTTTTCTGTTGGTCTGTCCATTGTCTGCCCATCAACACTCACCTCCGTTCATTATTTCTTCGTCAATCGAAGAATATACTTCGTCATTTGTGACGTCAAATGTGTTTACAGGCTCGCTTATTCTGTATGCGCATACGCTGTCGTAGGGACAGTATTCGCAGGCATCGTGTGCACCCTTTGCAGGAGAAGCCTGTATATTGCCTTTATAAAGCTCCTTACCCATTGAGGCAACTGTGTTCTCAAGCTTCTTAAATATTTTGCCGAACTGCTCAAGATTTGCAATACTGCGTTCCGATACTGCTGTGTCAAGCTTGATTTTAACAGGGATATACTTACCCGACTCCGACTTATCCATTCCCTTGATTACTCTGACATCATCAAGGAGAAGTCCGTTCATTTTTAGAGCCTTATCAATTTCAGAATTGATTTTGTCGTCAGCAAGCTCTGTATCAGCAGAAACGACAGGGACTGTTGCAGGCATATAGAGTATACCCGCCGGTGTGATGTCACCGTATTTTCCGCTTCCGTTCAGCTTGATTGAATAGAGATAAAGGAGCATCTGGAGATTGAGTCCGTAGAGAATATCAGAAAGCTTGAATTTTTTTGTGCCTGTTTTATAGTCGATAATACGCAGATATTTTTCGCCGTTTTTTTCCATAACATCTACACGGTCAACGTATCCGCAAACGGCTATGTTATGTCCGTCGGGCAATTTTACGGTATAAGACGGAACGTCCTCACCTATTTTAAGTTCGCAGTCGGAAACGTCAAAATCACTCTGTGAAAGCTCTGAAACAATATGCTTTAAAAGAATAAAGACGTTTTCTGAAAGAACTTTAAGGCTATAAAGAAATGCTTTTGTTCTGCTTTCTGCTCCGCCGAAATACTGCTCGGTATATTCCGAAAGAACATTACCGATATATTCTTTTAAATCGTCATCGGACATCACTGAATATTCTGACTTATTAAAACTGCTGAAAAACTTTTCAAGAATATAGTGCACAAGAGTTCCGTACTCCATAGGATTGATTTCTGCTCTGCGGCGTTCTTTTATATTGAGTCCGTAGTTACAGAAATAAGCAAATCGGCAAAGGCTGAACTTTTCAATCTGTGATGCAGAAATATTCAGATTATCACCAAACAGCATTTCTGCATTTTGAGGATTTTCAATTCTGAACGGTGAATTTTCAATTGAACGGTGGACTGCGTTATACTGTGAAGAATAAGAGATTTCGGTTGAGAAAAATTCACCCAAGGTTTTAAGCTCAGCGTTATTTTGCGAAAGTGAACGTGCATACTCCTCAAAAGCAGGTCTGAGTGCGTACATTGAATCTTTTTTTCTGTCAAAATCTGCCCTGTCAAGCATAATTACATTAGGGAAAGTTTTTCTGATTTCCTCAAAAATTACTGAAGGATTGTACGGATTGCCGAGTAAATCGGCAGAAGGATAGGTTACATAAAGCTTTTCCGACGGAGAAGTCATACAGCTATACGCCATAAATGTTTCAAGGTCGGCAAGGTCGGAAAAGTCCTCGGAAAGCTTTAAGTCATTAAACGACAGCATTTTCAGCTCAAATGACGAGAAAACGCCTGAACAATGCGGAACGGCAGGGAATTCTCCGTCAACACAACCGATAAGAAACGTGACCTTTTGCTTTGAAATTCTGACACGCTGTGCAGTTGTTATGGTGACGCTGTCTATTGTCTGCGGAATCTGCATCAGCTCAATTGACGAAATCTGAATCGAGAGCAATTCATAATATCGCTTTGGCGATACCGACGTGTCACCGATTACGGCAACCGTCTTGTCAAAAGCCTGCATCAGGAAGTTCCATATCCTGATTTGCTCCGCACCGAGTCCTTTTTCAACGCCGTTTTCGAGTGCGTCGTACATATCGTTTAGTGCGTCCTGAACTTTCAGCTCGGTAAGGAGTTTATAAAGAAGCTCGGTTATTTCTCTGCCGTTTTTATTCTTTATATTTTCTCCGAAATTCAGAAGCGGCTCAACTACTGACTTTCTGACCTTTTCAACTGTTTCAAGATTTTTCTTATCCTTATCTGAAAAAGTTGATGAAAATCCCTTCGGATTCTGAGTAAACTGAGATTTAAAGGCTGAATTATTTATGTTCCAGATATATGTATAGTTTTCAAACAAGCTGATACTCTGTGGAGAATTTGTCGTAAGTCCCGTTTTTAGCAGAGAGATTACGTCATCACGCTCAAAATTATCAAGAACAATTCTGAAAATTGAATTTACAAGACGCACTACAGGTTTAACCTCAATATCGCTGTGAGCATCCATAAAATACGGTATCTCATATTTTTCAAAAACCGTATTGATTATCCCTTGGTACGGCTCGGTTTCGTGGCAGATTACCGAAATATCGTTGTAAAGATAATTTTCATCGACAATCATATGCTTAATCTGTCTTGCGACAAACTCACATTCCTCATATCGGTCGGAGGCTGAATATAGAATTATATTTTCAGGATTATTTGAATCGGGTGTAATATTGTTTCTGAAAGCAGATTCTTCAAGTAGTTGAAGTTCTCTGTTTGAAAACTTTTTGTTTACGGTAAGCTTTACGGGAGTTTTGATATCAATGCAGTCACTTTTTGCAATATTTTTCAGCGTTTTATATGTAGCCTGAGAGGTGGCAAAAACATCTTCCCTGCCGTCGCTTTCGGGGTCGAGCGTGAGAGCAACAAAAACAGAATCGCTTTGTGACATTATCATACGCAACACCTTTAGCTGTTGAGCAGAAAAGCCGCTGAATGAATCGACAAAAACTGTGTAGCCGTCAAAAATATTATTCTCCAATAGAATATTATATAGTCTTGTAAGGTCGTCAAGAGGGTCAATGTAGCTTTGAGA
>CAMBNE010000246.1 GCA_945868935.1 uncultured Clostridia bacterium | reverse complement strand
CGGCAAGGTGGATATGATTTTTGACACAAAGCACGCAGTTAATCTTGTTTCAGATTCAGGATGTGAGATTCTTCTTCACATTGGAATTGATACCGTTAAGCTTAACGGTGAGTTCTTCGAAACTCACGTTTCGGATGGTCAGCAGATCAAAAAAGGTGATTTGCTGATTACATTTGACATTGATGGTATTAAAAATGCAGGATATAAAACAACTACTCCGATGATTATCTGCAACACAGATGATTACAATTCAATAACTCCAATTGCAAACGGCAGTATATCGGCAGGAGATAAAATTTTAGAAATAAAATAAATACCGAAGCAATCGGTTAAAGAAAGGACTTTTAATATGAAAACATTTAATTACACAATCAAAGACGAGCTTGGAATTCATGCAAGACCTGCAGGCTTGCTTGCAAAAGCGGCAAAAGCTTATGAAAGTGAAATTACAATTACAAAGGGTGAAAAGACTGTTGGCTGCACAAAGCTTATGGCTCTTATGGGACTTGGCGTTAAATGCGGCGATACTGTAACTGTAAATGTCAGCGGAAGTGACGAGGAAGCGGCTGAAAAGGGTATTAAAGAATTCCTTGAGGCTAACCTGTAAAGAGGTGCCGAAATGATTAAGTTTATCGGCAAAGGAGTATGCGGCGCAGTTGCAATTGGTAAAATTTCACTTTTTAAGCGCAATAACATAAAAATAGAATCTGTTAAGGTTGATGATAAAGAATATGAGCTTAACAGGTTTGAGAAAGCAAAACAGTCAGCTCTTGTTCAGCTTGAAGAAATCTATAATAAAGCTTTAGCTGAAGCTGGAGAGGACAACGCTCAAATCTTTGAAATCCATATGATGATGATTGAAGACGAGGACTACAACGACGCAATAACCGATATGATTAGTTCTCAAGGATTTAATGCCGAGTACGCAGTTTCGTCTGCTTCAAACAGCTTTGCAGAAATGTTTTCTTCAATGGACGACGACTATATGCAGGCGAGAGCGGCTGACGTAAGGGACATTTCCGACAGAATTATCAGTTGTCTGACTGACAGTAAAACAGAGCAGTTATCAACCGAAGATAAGTTGATTATCTGTGCCGATGACCTTGCTCCAAGTGAAACAATCAGTCTTGACAAAAACAAGGTGCTTGCTTTTGTTACTGCTTACGGCTCGTCAAATTCCCACACTGCTATTCTTGCAAAAAGTATGAATATTCCTGCAATTATCGGAGTGGGGGAGGAGTTCCTCGAAAAGATTGAAGACGGTCAGTCAGCAATTGCAGACGGGTTCAGCGGTGAGCTTATTGTTATTCCTGACAGTGAAACTGTATCATTTTACGAAAACAAGCTAAAAGAAGATAATGCGAAGAACGAAGCTCTTAAAAATTTAAGAGGTAAAGAAAACATCACGCTTGACGGAACAAGGATAGATATTTTTGCAAATATCGGCAGTGTGAAGAATGTTGACAAGGTACTTGAAAACGACGCAGGCGGTATAGGACTTTTCAGAAGTGAATTTTTGTATCTTGAAAATTCCGATTTTCCGACTGAAGAAGAACAATTCACGGCTTATAAAAACGTACTTGAAGAGATGTCAGGCAAAAAGGTAATTATCCGTACTATGGATATCGGTGCTGACAAACAAGCCGACTATTTCAATTTGGATAAAGAAGATAATCCTGCCCTCGGACTTCGAGCAATACGAATCTGCCTTACTCGACCTGAAATTTTTATAACTCAGCTTAGGGCGTTGTACCGAGCGTCAATTTACGGAAACCTTGGAATTATGTTCCCGATGATAACAAGTGTAAAAGAAATTGAAGAAATTTTAGAAATTTGCAAGCAGGTGAAGTCTGAACTTGATAATGAAAATATAAATTATTCGGATAAAGTTGAGCTAGGAATAATGATTGAAACACCTGCGGCGGCAATTATAAGTGACAAACTCGCTCCGTTAGTTGACTTTTTCAGCGTGGGAACTAACGACCTTATCCAGTACACTCTTGCCTGTGACAGACAGAATTCTCATCTTGAGCGTTTCTGCGATACGCATCACGAAGCAATATTAAGGCTTATTGAAATATCAGCAAAGAATGCTCATTCAAACGGTGCGTGGATTGGCATTTGCGGTGAGCTTGCCGCAGATACAACACTAACCGAAAGATTCCTTCGTATGGGTATTGATGAACTTTCCGTTTCACCTTCGTTTGTACTTAAAGTCAGAGATAAGGTAAGACAAATTGACTTGAAATAGTAGATAATATAAACAGACCGGGTTTTCTGTAATTTCAGCTCGGTCTGTATATTTTTATAGCCTAATTATTTTGCGAAATAGCATAGGGTGGTATTGTTTGTATAAAAAGAAAGAGTTATTTATGATTACTTTGGCGTTTGTTTTATTCTTTAGAATGTCGGTGTATGTAGGATTGCTTGTCAGTCAGAAGATGAAGATAATTGCACTGTTTTTAGTAGCTGCAATTTTTTCTGTTGAATCGGCAATTCTGACTTTTTAGTAAAAAATAAAGCTGTATCAAATTTCTAAAATAGCTTGATACAGCTTTTTAATTTCTGTTTGATTTTTATTTTGTTCCGAAGATTCTGTCTCCTGCATCTCCAAGACCGGGACAGATATAAGCATTTTCGTTTAAGCAACGGTCCAGACAGCCTACATACAGCTGAACATCAGGATGAGCCTGAGTGAGTGCCTTAACGCCTTCGGGAGCGGCGATAATTGACATAAACTTAATCTGCTTACCGCCATGCTGTTTGATAAAATCAACAGCGGCTATTGCCGAACCGCCTGTTGCAAGCATCGGGTCAACAACAACAATCTGACGTTCTTCAATCGGCTCGGGAAGCTTGCAGTAATACTCGTGCGGTTCATGTGTTTCAGGGTCACGATAAAGACCGATGTGACCGATCCTTGCTGACGGTACGAGTGCCTGAATACCGCTTACCATTCCAAGTCCTGCACGAAGAATGGGAACAATTGCAAGTTTTTTGCCTGCAATTACAGGTTGCCTTGTTTCCTCAATCGGTGTTTTTACTGTAGTTTCAATCATCTGTAAATCGGACAGAGCTTCATATCCCATAAGCATCGCAACCTCTTCAACAAGATTACGAAAC
>CAMBNE010000245.1 GCA_945868935.1 uncultured Clostridia bacterium | reverse complement strand
ATTCGGGCACTAAACTTTTGAATTATCGCAACCTATCCACTCGACCTCAATTCCGAATTCCGCATTCCGAATTCCGCATTAAATAAATTATGGTTTAACTCTCTTTTCATTTCTGTATAATATTTCAAAAATATCCAATGGTATAAAAAACAATTCACCGATTTTTGATTTCGTAATAATATGGTATTGTAAACGAAAGGAGGAAAGCGTATGTGTAACTTTTTCGGAAATGGAAACGGCAATTGCTGCACTTGGATTATTCTTCTTATCATCATCCTCTGCTGCTGCGGCAACAATGGTTGTGACAACAACAACAGCTGCGGTTGCGGTTGCTGATAACTGATTAACCGTCACTGAAATTAAGCTTTTAGCTGAGGATGTTCATAATAGAAGGGCAGGCGTTTTGTGCCTGCCCTTGAAATTTTAATAGGTAAAGTCTGGAACGTACTTTTTGATTGTGGGAAGCATTCCGATTTTGTCGGGTGTGTGCGGAGGAAGCTGCCAGAAATCGTGAGCACAGTAGGTATTGCCCTCGATGATTGCAGGTCCGTCGGGAGTAATTGCAACGTCCCAGCCGATGTATCTTATCTGCGGTACAACCTGTGCAGCCTTAAGACACATTTCAACAGCCTCTTTTACAAACGGAAGCTGATAGCCCTGAATCTTTACGTGAGTATCGGGGTGCTCGGTGTAGATAATGCCCTTTGTTGTGTCGCCCGAATGAGCAGGGTATTTCATCTTTCCTGTTTCAATATCAACGGGAGTGAACAGACAGTTGTTGTCTACAACACTGCCGCCGCAGCCCATTTTCTGAACAATGTAAACGCAGTGCGGAACCTTGTCGTTGTCAAGAATGGTGATTACACGCATACTGTTTACAGCATTTGGATAAAGCTTTGAGAGTGCAGGATGCTGTTTTATGTTGTCCTCAATTGTGCAGAAGCCCTTGTCTACAAGATACTTATAAAGCTCGTCAAAATCCTTGAAGTCGCTTACCTTGAGTCTTTCACATCCGATACCGCATTCCTTGTCCTGCATTTTGCAGAAAAGGTATTCTCTCGACTCAACAAACTTTCTTACATCTTCCTTTGACGACTTATCCATCTGGAGATATCCTCTGCCGATGTAATCCCTGAACAGCTCGTTGAACTCGTCCTTGTTGTCAAAAAGGTGAGCATATTCTGTGTCGTTCATAAACATATTGAGCTTTTTGCTGATAAGACGTGTATAGTAGGTTTTGCGCTGTTCCTTATTGAGATTGTAGAATGCAAAAATCTCATAGTCATAGTAGCCTGCGCCGTAACGCTTTGCACACCATAGCATATCAAAGAAAATGCTTATGCTGTTTTTGCCTGAGCGTTCATGAACAGCCTTTATTGCTGTTTTCATCTTTCCGAAGCTTGCGTTCTTTAATACTCTGAAAATATATCCCTTGTCTGCCATTTTATACCTCTCCCGTTTTTTTATATGAATTTTTAGTAGTAAAATCTGTTTTAGTACGTTATATAAGTCGGTATCTCGGGAGTCATACATTTTTCTATGTCTGACGCAAGATACCTTTTTACTTCATCTGTTTTATAACTCCGAGCTGTCTTCCGAAATCACCTGCAACGGCTCGTCTGTCTCATAGATTCTGGGAACTCGCTTTGAAATTCCGCAGACGATTTCGTCAACATTAGTATTGAGCAAATCAGCCATCCATAATACGCTGAGTTTGTCGTTAAGCAATGCAACCGTGTCGCCACGCTTTACGTCGCCTATGTCGGTAACATCAACCATAAACTGGTCCATACAGACTCTGCCGATTATCGGTGCTTCTTTGTCATTTATCATAACCTTGCCGATATTTGAAAGCCGTCTGCTGTAACCGTCGGCGAAACCTACGGGTATTGTCGCAATTCTGGTCGGTCTTTTCGTCACAAACGTTCCGCCGTAGCCTACCTCTGTTCCTGCAGGAACTTCCTTTACCATAACAACATACGTGTACCAGCTCATAACCTGACGGAAATCCTCTTTAAACCAGTCGTCCTCATCAATCGGACAGAGTCCGAAAAGAATGTCGCCTGCCCTTACTGCGTCAAGCTGTGTTTCGGGACGAAGAAGGATTGCAGGGCTGTTTGCAACGTGCTTGCAGGGGATTTCTATTCCCTCTTTTTCAAGCTTTTCAATCATATCAAGATAAAGCTTATACTGCTCAGACGCACTCTCGCCGTCCTTTTCATCGGCACGTGAAAAGTGAGTAAATGCACCTGTTATCCTGAGATTTTCCATCTCATTTATCTTCCTTATAATCGGAATCGCCGAGTCGTTCGCAGGAAAACCGATTCTGCTCATACCCGTATCAATCTTGATGTGTATCGGCTGAACAACTCCGCTCCACTTTGCAAGCAGATTGAGTTTTTCTGCCGTATCAAGTGAAAAAATCGTAGGTGTGAGATTATATTTAATAAGGTTTTCGAGCTGACCGTCACAGGTATCACCGAGCAGGAGTATCGGCTCAACTGCGCCTGCCTTGCGAAGTGAAGCCCCCTCTTCCCACACGGCAACGGCATATCTTTCAACACCGCATTTTTTCAAGGTAGGATAAATACCCTTCTCACCGTGACCGTAGCCGTCCCCCTTCAGGACAGCCATTATTTCAACGCCTTTGTCAAGACGGCTTCTGATATTTTTAATATTGTGTTCAATAGCACTGAGACTTACAACTGCCTCAGTTCTTTGCGCAAGCTTTCTCAAATCAAAGCCCTCTTTCAATATCGGAGCATTGCGAATAATCGTAATCTTCACGACTCCGTATTTTATCAGTTTATTAGTATATCATATATTTTTCTATTTTACAATAATAAAACGATTTTTTCGATGAAATGTATTTTTATTTGCATTTTTTCTGAAATTTTCAGCGAAAGAAAGAAACCTCCGAAAAAATTCGGAGGTTTCTTCCTTATATTTATAAAGTGAGACAAATGAGCTAATTATCCGTTGTAGTCAGACCATGTACCGTTTTCGTAAATCTTGTTCATTCCGCTGATTGTCAAATCGCCTGTCTGATTTCCGTTGCCGCCGCTGCCGTTGTTGAAAATAATGTAGGTAGCGTCACTCGGAACTTCTACACGGTATACATTGTTGC
>CAMBNE010000244.1 GCA_945868935.1 uncultured Clostridia bacterium | reverse complement strand
TATCATTATCTGAGAGATTCGATTATTATGTCCGTTGAGAAACCGGAAATAATCAATGCTGTTACAAAACAATTATATCCTTCTGTTGCTAAAAAATACGAAACTACTTCATCGAGAGTTGAACGTGCTATCAGACACGCTATAGAAGTTGCCTGGGACAGAGGCGATATTGATGTGCTTAACTCGTATTTCGGATATACAATTCACAATGACAGAGGTAAGCCTACTAACAGCGAATTTATTGCTATGATTTCTGATAAATTAAGACTTCAGCTTAAGAATGCAGGCTAATGCAACAAAAATCTGAATAATTTTACTTTTGCTCCTACAAAGAAAAGCGGTGATTGTTATTACAATCACCGCTTATTGTTTTTGAATTTTGTTTTTGCTGTTAATTCTTCTGTTTGCTTTAACTCGAATATAATATCTGTTTCTAATTTAATCTCATTTAAAGCCTTATTACTTAACTATGTGTTGTAAGTATTATTGAATTGAACAGCTTTAATTAACTTATTTGTACTTTGGACTCAATCCTTTGTAATTTATTCTATATTCTAATAAAATTACCTGTACATTGGAATTTCTCCTATTCATATTAGTTATGAATACTAAGTTAACTTCTCATTGGTCTAACCACCATTTATAAATTTCCGATACATATATATTAAATTATTTGTAAAAATCAGTTCACCGAGCACAACTCGTAAATTATTAAAATTCACTTATTGGGACGATACAGTCTGCAAATGAAATTTACGGTTTCATTAATAATATCTTATCATATCTGTGATTAAGATTATTACATTATATAGATATTATTACAATTATAAGATAAATCAGACTGTTAAGTTAAATTCGAAACACTATTACTTGATCTGTCTTTTATTAATTATTATGTTTTATAACATCTAAATTATCAGTTGCTCCGACACAAACAAGTTAGCTTTAACCGTTACTTACTGTACCCGGTTTTATATGTTGGGCGGTAAGCTCCGTAAAAAGTCTTTGATATGTCTAATTGGAAGTTTTCTTTTCATCATATTTAAGACCTCCTTTTATTTCCTTTTCTTTGTCTATATTATACACAACATTTTCCACACTGTCAACACTTTTATTTAAAATATTTAAATTTTTATTTTTATAAAATCTATTGAACTAAAATATTCAGTGTGATATAATAAAAATGTTAGAGTGTAAATTTTACTATCACTTTTTTTACGACTAAAATCAACAGCCTTCGAACTTCTTGATTCGAAGGCTGTTTTTTAAACTTAATTACTTTTACTTTGACTTGGGATAAAGGCTTCCGTCACCACCCATATATTCTGTCATTTCTTTCTATCGGGAAGGGCGGTGTACACAACGGCTTCAATGCTATTGACAACGGCTTCAATGCTATTGACATCAGCTTCATTGGGTTATCATCGGCAGCTACACGATTTGAGCTTAATTTTCCGCATCTTCTGCAACGATGAATTATTGCCCATTCACCGTTTTTTCGAACCCATACGCCTATTGCATCCATTATATTCCGCCGCAGTCAGACTCTCTGTCACCCGGCTCATTGTCGAGATGAAGGCTGGTAAGGCAGTTAGGACAATGGTTGCGGTGAGTACTTCCGGCACTTTCAGGCGTTACAAGCCTTGTGCATACCTTACAGGTAAAGCTGTCATTGCACGGATTCGTTTTATAATATCCCTTTTCAAATTTTCTTCTTTTATTTTCTCTGTTCAAGTGATTTCCTCCTGTAATTCAGATATATCCGAATTTACGGGAGGATTGCCGTATTGTTTTGCAAACCTCCCGTTTACAGAACGATCACCATCATATTAATACTCTTCAAACGCAACTCTCCTTTTTTTAAATTCATATGTAAATCTTACATAAGGCTTTTATAAAGCTCAGTTATCTCCTCAACACTTGTATCTCTGGGATTACCGGGTCTGCAAGCGTCATCAAAGGCAGACTGAGCAAGGAACGGAATATCCTCGGGTTTTACAATTTCTTTTAAATCAGCAGGAATACCTACGTCCTCTGAAAGCTGCTTAACTGCGTCGATTGCCGCCTTGCGATACTCTTCCACGCTCATTTCTTCTACGCCGTCAACACCCATTGCTTTTGCAATATACTTATATTTATCGCCTGTTGCGGGAGCATTGTACTCCATAACAGTCGGAAGAATAATTGCGTTTGCAACGCCGTGAGGTGTGTCATAAAGCGCACCAAGAGGATGAGCCATTGAATGAACAATGCCAAGGCCGACATTTGAGAATCCCATTCCGGCAATATACTGACCGAGAGCCATTCCCTCTCTGCCCTCTTTTGTGTTATCTACAGCGTCACGAAGTGAACGGGAAATAACTTCAATTGCCTTCAGGTGGAACATATCGGAAAGCTCCCATGCTCCCTTTGTGATGTAGCCCTCAATTGCGTGTGTGAGTGCGTCCATACCTGTTGCAGCTGTAAGTCCTTTTGGCATTGTTGACATCATATCAGGGTCAACAACGGCTACTACGGGGATATCGTGTACGTCTACGCATACCATTTTGCGATTTTTCTCTGAATCAGTGATAACATAGTTAATTGTTACCTCAGCCGCAGTGCCTGCAGTCGTGGGAACTGCGATAATCGGTACGCTCTTGCACTTTGTAGGAGCTACACCCTCAAGCGAACGAACATCAGCAAATTCAGGGTTATTGACAATGATACCAATAGCTTTTGCAGTATCCATAGACGAGCCGCCGCCGATTGCGATGATTCCGTCTGCACCGTATTCCTTATAAAATTCAACGCCTGACTGAACGTTCTCAATCGTAGGATTAGGCTTGATATCACTGTAAAGCTTATATTCAATACCTTCCTTATCGAGAATGTCGGTAACCTTCTGAGTTACACCGAATTTTACAAGGTCAGGGTCGGAAGCTACAAGAACCTTTGTAAGTCCTCTTCCCTTGATTTCATCAGGAATAGCGTTAATAGCGCCCGAACCGTGATATGACGTTTCATTTAATACAAATCTGTTCATAAACTATCATCCTTTCTTTTTTCTCTATCTCACGATAATGTGAGATTATGTTTCTACATCTTTTATATTATACTATATATATTAAATAATTTCAATCGGTAATTTT
>CAMBNE010000243.1 GCA_945868935.1 uncultured Clostridia bacterium | reverse complement strand
TAATCAAAAAATTAAAACGATTGCCAATAATAAAAGAGCCAATTCTATATTTCTATAAAATTGACTCTGCTATAACAATATTAAATTTTAAAATAGGGAAAAGGTTTAAAGTTGATTTTCGGGGGTTCGAATCTCCAAAACTGCCGAAACAGGCAAAATACATCTACGGTTTTGTAACTAAAAATCACGGGCTATACAACAAAAAAAGCCCGATAAAATCGGACTTTTTTGCGGTTACATCTTTTTTGCACAACCATTATGGTGGGAGAAGGTGGATTCGAACCACCGAAGTCGATGACAACAGATTTACAGTCTGCCCCCTTTGGCCACTCGGGAATTCTCCCATATTCAATTTCATAGGTAAAGCCTACTGCCTAAACAGTAGGCTTTAATGGAGCTGGTGGACGGACTTGAACCCCCGACCTGCTGATTACAAATCAGCTGCTCTACCAACTGAGCTACACCAGCGAATCTCTGTAATTTCGAGTGCTCTAATAATATATCATACCACAACTACTTTGTCAACACTTTTTTGATAATTTTTTAAACTTTTTTCTTTGTTCCGTTCAAATCCCGATAAAAACTGACTTTTTTACAATACTAAATCGGAATAATATTTTCTCTGCTGTAAATAATATCCGTATATAAAAAATTTCAGAATTAAGGACGGTATTATGGATTACGCAAACAAGTCCGAAGGCTTTCAGAACAGATATAAATCCAAAAAATCAAACGGCTTTTCGTTTTATCAGAAAATATTTTTCCTCTACTTTCTCAATCTTGCCGACTGGTTCTGCACTCAGGCTCTCCTTGCAAGCGGCAGATTTTATGAGGCTAACCCAATTATGCAGCCCGTTTTAGACAGCTTCTGGACAGCATTACTCATAAAAGGTATACTCCCTCTTGTATTAATTATAATCTGCTCAATTGTCTACAAGCTTATGGGCGTTGAGGAGGGATTTTTTACAAATCTTCTGCTCTATATCGGGATAGGTGCTTACGCACTCGTCAACCTCTGGCATATTTTCAATTTTGTATTGCTCTTTTTAAGTTTTTAATGTAAAATAGAAAAGATGATTTGAAATGGGGTGACTTTATGCCTGCGTTATCAGTGCGCAATCTTACAATGACATTTATCGAGAGAAATCTTTTTACAGACGTTTCTTTCGACATTGAAAACAACGACAAGGTTGGCTTTATCGGTGCTAACGGCGTTGGCAAGACTACCCTTTTTAAAATTCTCAACGGCGAAATCTCTCCAACCTCGGGAAATGTCACTTTTGAAAAGAACACACGTATAGGCTATATGGAACAGCACGCCTGCAACAATCCGAGAATTGACGTTTACAGCGAGCTGTTGTCGGTTTTCGACTACCTTGCCGATATGGAAAATGAAATTTCAGCCGTTACAAATGATATTGACAATAAAAACGGCGACCTCAATAAGCTTGTTGAAAGGCAGACGCACCTGATTGAAAGCTTTGAAAATCTCGGAGGTCTTACTTACAAAAGCCGCACACGCTCGGCACTTTTGGGACTCGGCTTTAATGAGTCCGACTTTACAATGCCTGTCGGCAGTTTAAGCGGAGGTCAGCGTTCAAAGCTCTGCCTTGCAAAGCTGCTGCTTTCGCAGAGCAATATGCTTTTACTTGACGAGCCGACAAACCACCTTGACATTGGCTCTGTAAACTGGCTTGAAGGCTTTTTGCGTGATTTCAAGGGCGCAATGATAATCATCAGCCACGACCGTTATTTTCTTGACAAGGTGACTAACAAGACGATTGAGCTTGAGCACAACCGCACAATGTGCTACAAGGGCGCATATTCTGAATTTATCGAAAAGAAAAAGGCGTACAACGAGTCGCTTAAGAACAAGTACGAGAACGATATTAAGGAAATCAAGCGCATTGAGGGCATTGTTGAACAGCAAAAACGCTGGGGACGTGAGCACAACTTCATCACTGCGGCGAGCAAGCAAAAGGAAGCTGACAGAATTAAGGCTCAGCTTGTCACGCCCGACAGCGAGCTTGAAACAATGCATATGCGCTTTGAGCCTAAGTGCGAAAGCGGAAACGACGTGCTGATTTGCAGAGGTCTTGCAAAATCCTTCGGCGAAAAGCATTTGTTTAAGAATGTTGACATACATATCAGAAAAGGCGAAAGAGTTTTTATTCTCGGCTCAAACGGCTGCGGCAAGACAACGCTTTTCAAGATTCTTACGGGCAAATGTCCGCAGGACAGCGGAGAATACGACTACGGCGCAAATGTTCAGGTCGGATATTTTGACCAGATGCAGCAGAATCTTGATTTGAGCAAGACGGTGATTGACGAGGTGTGGGATGCGTTCCCGAATATGACGCAGACGGAAGTACGAAGTGCAATGGCGTCATTTTTGTTCAGGGGTGATGAGGTTTTCAAGCCTCTTTCAAAAATGAGCGGCGGCGAAAGAGCGAGAATTTCACTTTTAAAGCTTATGCTCAAGGGCGGCAACTTTCTGCTCCTTGACGAGCCGACAAACCATCTTGACTCATCATCTCGTGAGGAGCTTGAAAACACGCTTAAAGAGTACGGCGGAACGCTTCTGATTATCAGCCACGACCGCTATTTTATAAATAAGCTTGCAGACCGTGTGCTTGTTATGACGCCCGACGGCGTGACGGAGTACCTCGGCAACTACGATTATTATCTTGAAAGAACAAAGTCGGAAAGCGGAGAAAGCAAAGCCGAGAAAGCGGCTGTCAATAAAGAAAAGCCGCAGAACGACTACTTTTTGCAAAAGCAAAGACAGAGCGAAGAAAGAAAGCGTAAAACAAGGCTCAGTAAGGCAGAAGCCGAGATTGAAAGGCTTGACGGAGAAATCGAAAAAACGCAGGCATTGCTTTCAAGCGAGGAAGTCGCCGCAGATTACGAAAAGCTCATTGAGCTTACAAACAAGCTTGAACAGCTCCAACAGGAGCAGGAGGAACAGTATTTAATCTGGGAAGAGCTTTCGGAGTAATAAAACAGCTTGATATATTGACAGAAAAATAGTATTATATATTTAGGTTATCACTTTTAGTAAGATAAACCATAATTTAGTGTGGAGTTTGGAGTGTGGAGAGTGGAGTTTTGGTCGAGTGGATAGGTTGCGA
>CAMBNE010000242.1 GCA_945868935.1 uncultured Clostridia bacterium | reverse complement strand
CGTCCTCTTCTTCGACCTTAGGCTCGGGACGGATAACGTGAGCAATTACCGACGGATTTTTCGAGCGTATATATTCTTCGTATTCGTTTTCAACAACCTCGGAAAAACGACCTGCCTTGACGTTGAGAATTTCTCTGGGCTCGTCGGGACGGTAAACGGGAACCTTTGCAACAACCTTTCTCGGCGGCTTTGCGCCGCTCTCGTTCTTTATTCCGAAAAGCTGTTCGTACTTGCTTTGTTCATCATCTTCCTGCTTTTCAGACTCCTCGTCCTCAAGCTCAATGTCAATTGAATTTATGCTTTCAATGTGCGTTTCGTCGTCCTTGAACTGGTCAACCTCGCCGAGCACCTCGCCCGAAAAGCTTGTGTTTTCATCGTATTCGGGAGTGAGGGTTACTATTTTGTTTTCCTCGGCTTCGGCTTTTTCGGCGGCTTCCTTTGCCTCCTGTTCAGCCTTTTTTCTCGCTTCCTGAGCTTTCTTTTCAGCCTCTGCCTGAGCTTCCTCGGGAGTCTTTACATCCTCATTACTGCCGTCCATCATAAGCGAAGCCTGCATTGTTGCGGCAGTTTTTTCGCCTACAATAGTGTTTGTCGTATCGACTTCATCAAGCGGATTTTTATTCTTGAGCCTTGGTTTTTTATCTGCATTGCTGAAAATCTCGTCCATTTTCGGTTTTGCACGGTATTTCTGCGCAGTCTGTTCCATTTTTTCCTGGTCTGCAAGATAGTGAGTTTCTTCAAGTATGCTTTCTATTTCACGCTCTCTGAGCAGGTCCTGCTGTTTATCCTGTTCTGACAAGATTAACACTCCTTCCTTTTTCAGGTGTAAAACTTTTGCTTACTGTCTGTCCGTATTTTATCTGTTGTCCATTGCTCTGTACATCAGTATTCCTGCGGCAACTGATGCATTAAGAGAATTGATTTTGCCTTTCATCGGCAGAGATACAATCACGTCGCATTTTTCCCTTACAAGACGTGAAATTCCCTTGCCCTCGTTGCCGATAACAATTGCGCACGCACCCGAAAAGTCGCATTTTCTGTAGTCTGTGCCGTCCATATCTGCGCCGTAAACCCATACGCCTCGCTGTTTTAGCTCGTCAAGCAGGCTTGCAATATTCGTCACCCTTGCAACACGCATATATTCAACTGCGCCTGCGGAAGCCTTGCCTACGGTGTAGCTGAGGCTTGCACTGCGGCGTTTTGGAACGATTACGCCGTGAACGCCCGCACATTCGGCGGTACGGATTATTGCACCGAGGTTGTGCGGGTCTTCAACCTCGTCAAGCACAACGATAAACGGAGCTTCACCAAGGCTTTCGGCATATTCAAAAATTTCTTCAACGGTCGAATACTCCTTGACGGCGGCAAAGGCGACAATTCCCTGATGATTTGTGTTGCCGGTAATATAGTCGAGCTTTGTGCGGTCAACCTCTTTAATCGGGATTTGCTTTTGCTTTGCTTTTGCAAGAATCCCCACAACTGCACCGCTTTTTTCGCCCCTTGCGACAAGGATTTTATCAATCGGTCTGTTACTTCTGACAGCCTCGCTGACGGGATTTCTGCCCGAAATAACGTCGGATTTAACTTCATTGTTTTTTTCAGTCATTTTATACCTCAATGAGAAAATTAAATTTAATTATTATATTATAACATAAAATTTAAAAATAATATATACTTATGCGAAAAATAATGTCTAAACATAATACATAGCGTCAAGCACAATTGCGCCTGCGTCAATGTTTTTGGGGATTATTCCGTAAAGTGAGGTCGCTCTGTCCTTGAAGATATACATTTTCGGCGGAAACGGCGTAAGGCTGAAATAAAATGCGACAAACAGCATAAACATAAAAAACGCCGGGAGAAAGAGGTTTTCAAGCTTGTATTTTGAAAAAACCAGCTTGTATGACAAAAACAGCGACGTGCTTATGCAGAAAATTGCCGAAGAAAAATTGATAAGAAAATCATTTTCAAAGCCAAAAAGCGTAAAAATTAGGTTCAGCAGAATGTAGGAAACTCCGAGATAATAAAGTGAAATTACCTTTGCTGTTACAAATTTCCGAAACGGCGAACGAATACAAAGAAGTTCAATCATTCCCCAAATTGCATAGGGAAGAAGAAGCGTTTTTGCCGTTTCCCATATGCTGTCATTTACCGAGCCGAACAGCACGCCGATAAGCTCTCTGTTGCAAAGCGAATAGAGATTCTGCATAAAAGCCGACAGAATGAGAATGAAAAATATTCCGCCTATTTCAAGCTTCATAAGTGTTTTTTGCATAATGCACCTCGATTTTAGTTTTGATATACTGCACAATGTACGATTAGAGATTTGTGTTATAAAATCGAAAAAAGAAATATACAAATGGTATATTTCTTTTGTTTCAACAAAAATGTTGAAAACTATGTTGAAAGTGTTAATAAGGTGTGGGTGTAGCCTTGAAATTTACAAGAATTTTACAGACTTATTATAAAAATACGTAAATCTGAGGTTTTCCACAACAAAAGACTTGTTAAATTATTATCAAAGTTTGTTTACATATTGTATAAAAAGTGTGTCAATTGAAAATTTTAGCAAATTTCAAAAACTTATTTCAAATTTTTACTTTTTATGCTATTCCGAAGTAAAGCCTTACGGTCAGAACGCTCATAACCGCCGCAGTTATGTCTGCGATTATTGCGGCAAAAAGCGTGTGTCGGATTTTCTTGACCTTGATACAGCCAAAGTACATTGCGATTGCGTAAAACGTTGTTTCGCTTGAGCCTGCAAGCACAGAGGCAACCCTGCCTGCAAAGCTGTCGGGACCGCACTGCTCGTAAAGTGAAGTCAACAGTGCAGTTGAGCCGCTCCCCGAAACGGGGCGCAAAAGCACCATAGGCACAATTTCTTTCGGAAAACCGAGAAAATCAGCGGCAGGCTCAATAAAATTGCAGATTGCGTCAATTGCTCCGCTTGAGCGCAGTAAATCCACAGCGAATACAAGTCCGATGATTGTGGGCGCAATGTTGTATAAAATCTGCATTCCCTCTTTTGCGCCTTTGAGAAAAATATCAAATACGGGAACTCTTTTTATTAACCCGAAAACGACAATAATGCAGGCAAAGGCTGGCATAACAAATTCCATTGGCTTATCTCTCTTTTCTTTTTACGGAGTTAAGCGTG
>CAMBNE010000241.1 GCA_945868935.1 uncultured Clostridia bacterium | reverse complement strand
ATCCTTTCGACCACAACTCCACTCTCCACACTCCAAACTCCACACTAAATTATAGTTTAGCTTATTAAAAGGGATAACCATAATAATTTTTATTACAATATGAATATAATATTGCTTTCTATATATATTATACTCTGTAAAGCAAAGCGTTGTCAAATCTAATGTGAAAGCAGTGTGAAACTTTTACATTTGCGGAAAAATTTTTAAAAAACTCTTGACTTTTACTGACTTTGGTATTATATTAAGGATAAAGCAGTTAGCACTCGAACATTGAGAGTGCTAAAACAGCAAAAACCGACTTCGGATTGTGAGGTGAACGGTATGGAGCTGGCTGCGAGAAAACAGAAAATCCTTTCGGCAATTGTCGAAAGCTTTATCCGCACAGGCGAGCCTGTCGGCTCAAAGTCGCTGATAAATGAAACGGGGCTTGATGTTTCCTCAGCTACGGTGCGAAACGAAATGGCTGACCTTACCAACAAGGGGTTCCTTGTTCAGCCGCATACCTCGGCAGGGCGTGTGCCCACTGCGCAGGCGTATCGTTACTACGTTGATAATATAATGAAAGTAACGCCTGTTGCACATAGCGGAAGGGAGTACATTGAAACAACGCTTTACCGCAATGCCGATTCACCCGAGAGTATTCTTCAGAGTGCGTCAGACCTTGTTTCTCAGCTCACCGACCTTGCGTCGGTTGCGACAACGCCTGACGGCGAGGAAAGCAGAGTTCACAAAATCAGCTTTGTCCAGACTGGCTCTCACACGGCAATGGCTGTTGTGATTGCCTCAAACGGAATTATCAAAACCAAGCTTTTCAGGTGCGAATTTCTCATCACCCCCGAAATTTTAGAGGTCTTTGACAAGGCGCTTAACAAAACCTTTTCGGGTGTTAAGCTTTCGTCAATCAATCAGCCGTTCATTCAGACTGCGGCGGCACGCTTCGGCGAGCTTTCGCTGTTTATGCCCGGAGTGCTTATGGCGATTATGGACGGTGCAAAATCCGCCCGTGAAATCAGCGTTTGCCACAGCGGCTACACAAGGCTGATGTTCACACCCGATATTGATTTTCTTACTGCAAGAGGCGTGATTGAATTTCTTAATAACGAACACGACCTTGCCTCAATGCTTGAAAATCTCCCGATTGATACCTCGGTTTCAATCGGACGTGAAAACAGCAGAACGGAGCTTGCCCAAAGCTCGGTTGTTTCAACCCGATACACAGTTGACGGAAAGCCGTCGGGTGTGCTTGCGGTTGTAGGACCCGTGAGAATTGATTACGGCAGAGTAATTTCAATTCTCGAGAGCGTTGCCGATACAGTCGGAACGCTGATAGGCGAGCTTACAGACATAATGTAAACGAATTCTGATTAGTGTGGAGTTTGGAGTGTGGAGTGTGGAATTGCGGTCGAGCGGATAGGTTTCGGTAATTCAAAAGTTTATTGCCCGAATTTATTTATATGCGGCGTTGCCGCAGAGATGTAAATTTTTGTTTCCTACACTTTATAAATAAACATTTCCGATATATCAATCAACCCAAGGAAACAAACCATTCCAAACAACACGCAACATTATAAATTCGGAGCGTAGCGACCATTAACTCCACACTCCAAACTAAAATAATAGTCCTTTAAAGGAGGATAAAAATGCCAAAGAAAAAGTGCGAAAATGCCGAAGAAGTAAAGGAAACTAAAACCGATAAGGAAAACACAGCCGAAGCCGAGAATACGGCTGAGGACGAAAAGGTTGAGGAAACAAAGGGCAAAAAGAGTAAAAAAGACGACGAAAAGGTTAAAAAGCTTGAAGAAGAGCTTGCGGCGCAAAAGGACAAATATATGCGCCTTGCCGCAGAGTACGACAACTACCGCAAGCGCACCGCAAACGAAAAGCTCTCGCTCTACGACGACGCAACTGCAAAGGCAGTAACGGAGCTTTTACCCGTTGCCGACAGCGTGAGAATGGCGCTTGACAACCTTGCAAACGCCGACCCCGAAATCGTCAAGGGAATTGAGCTTATTTCAAATCAGCTTGACAAGTCCTTTGAAAAGCTCAAAATCGAGTCGTTCGGAAAAATCGGCGATGAATTTGACCCGAATCTTCACAACGCAATCTCAAAGGTTGAAAACGAGGAGCTCGGCGAGAACACAATCGCTCAGGTTTTCCAGACAGGCTACAAAATCGGCGACAAAATCATCCGCCACGCAATGGTACAGGTAGCTAACTGTTAATTCGGAATTCGGAATGCGTAATTCGGAATTATTAATTTTTAAATAAAACAACAAATTCAAATTAAAATACAAATCATAATTTTACTGGAGGAATTCATTATGGCAAAGACAATAGGTATAGATTTAGGTACAACAAACTCCTGCGTAGCAGTAATCGAAGGCGGCGAGCCCGTTGTAATCGCAAACGCAGAGGGTGCAAGAACAACTCCGTCCGTAGTTGCATTTTCAAAGGACGGCGAAAGAATGGTAGGTCAGGTTGCAAAGCGTCAGGCAATCACAAACCCCGAAAGAACAGTATCTTCAATCAAGAGAGAAATGGGTACTGCTCACAAGGTAACAATCGACGGCAAGAACTACACACCTCAGGAAATTTCGGCTATGATTCTTCAGAAGCTCAAGGCTGACGCAGAGGCTTACCTCGGCGAAACAGTTTCACAGGCTGTTATTACCGTTCCCGCATACTTCACAGACGCACAGCGTCAGGCTACAAAGGACGCAGGCAAAATCGCAGGTCTTGACGTAAAGAGAATCATCAACGAGCCTACAGCCGCAGCTCTTTCCTACGGCGTTGACAAGGAAAACGACCAGAAGGTTATGGTTTACGACCTGGGCGGCGGTACATTCGACGTATCAATCATCGAAATGGGCGACGGCGTTCAGGAGGTTCTTGCAACAGCAGGTAACAACCGTCTCGGCGGCGACGACTTCGACAAGAGAATCATCGACTGGATGGTTTCTTCCTTCAAGACAGAAACAGGCATTGACCTTTCATCTGATAAAATGGCTATGCAGAGATTAAAGGAAGCAGCTGAAAAGGCTAAAATTGAGCTTTCGGGCGTTACAACCTCATCAATCAACCTGCCCTTTATCACAGCAGACCAGACAGGTCCTAAGCACCTTGATTTAACACTCACAAGAGCAAAGTTTGACGAGCTTACTTCCGACCTCGTAGAGGCT
>CAMBNE010000240.1 GCA_945868935.1 uncultured Clostridia bacterium | reverse complement strand
GTGCGCAGGCGGGGTTATATTTCCATTACGGAATAAAAAAGCATCAGTTACCCGAAAAGCTTAGCGGTATTTATTCGCATAGAATCCTCAACCCGCATCATCCACTTATGCGTGGCTTTGACGATACGTTCTGTATTCCTCATTCACGCTACACGGGTGTTGACGAGGAGGAAATAAAAAAGCACTACGAGCTTGAAATTCTGTCTGTTTCCGACAAGGCAGGAGTTGCTGTTGTTTGCAGTAAAAACGGCAGACAGGTTTTCGTTACGGGACACGCTGAGTACGACAGGGAAACGCTCGCAAACGAGTATTTCCGTGACAAGAACAAGGGAATAAATCCGCAGATTCCGTATAATTATTTTCCCGATGACGATGCGTCAAAAACTCCGCCGATGGTGTGGAGAAGTAACGCAACCCTGCTTTATACAAACTGGCTCAACTATTTTGTATATCAGGCTACACCGTACGATTTGCGTGAGCTTATCGAAAAATATCCCCATTGATTTTTGAAGTTTTTAAATAAATAAGCCGAAAAGGAATTTTAAAATCCTTTTCGGCTTTTGCTTTTGTGTATTACGATTAATATGACTGCAATTTTGCGATTGCCTCAGCGGCGTTGTCGGCTTTGAAAACAGCCGTTCCGGCAACGCATACGTCAATTCCTGCGTTTGCCGCCTGCTCAATTGTTGCATCTCCGATTCCGCCGTCAGCCTCAATCAGCATATCTATTCTGCGTCTTTTGCTTTCGTCCTTGATTTCCTTTACCTTCGGGAGCATATCAGCCATAAAGCTCTGACCGCCGAAACCCGGCTCAACCGTCATAACAAGCACAAGATCGATTTTGTCAAGGTAGGGGAAAACTGCGCTTGCAGGGGTGTTGGGCTTGATTACAAGTCCCGGTTTTACGCCTCGGCTCCTGATTTTGTCAATCGTCTTGTCAATGTCTGAGTCACATTCAACGTGAAAGGTGATTATGTCAGCGCCAGCGTCGGCAAAGTCGTCAGCGTATTTCAGTGGGTCGCTTATCATAAGATGAACGTCAAAAGGCTTGTCGGTGTATTTTCTGACAGTCTTGATTACGGGTGCGCCAAAGGTTATGTTCGGCACAAAGTGACCGTCCATAACGTCAAGGTGCATCCAGTCTGCACCTGCCTTGTCCATTCTTACGATTTCTTCGCCCATTTTTGAAAAGTCACACGATAGAAGTGACGGTGCAATTTTCATTTTAAACATCCTTTCGTTGTGCGGTACAATAGCATTGATAAAAGTGATTGCGTTTGATAAGAATTACGGACACGGCACGCCGCCTATGGCTTTTGAATTGCAGGAGCTACTATTGCGGCGAGTCCCCAGAACAGTGCATAAATCAGCACCTCAAGCGAGCCCATTACGCCGACTCCTGCATAAAGCGAAAGCGTAGCGGCAAGCAGAATTCCGATAATCACAGCAATAAGCTGAATTACTATTGCAAGAGAAATGTTGTGCTTGATTTTTACGCTTCCCGATACTGCACGTGCAAGAGATGAAACCTTGCCGCCGGTAATCAGATATGACCTTGAGCTGTCTTCAACAGTTCCCTGAGCCTCTTTGAGCACATTGCCGAGTCCTGTTGAAAGTACCTTTATACTGCGGTAGAACAGGTTGTAAAGCTCGGCAATAAGGTCGTTTGTAATGTTGTAGTCGGTTGTCCTGATAAGAAAGCTTATGCCGTTTGTTTCGGCACGCTGAAGCTCGGATTTCAGCTCGGGGTCAGCGTGATATCTCGTTACAAACATAGCTACAAGCCTGCCTGCACGTGAGAGGTACGTTACCTGTCTGCCCTTTGAGGTGTACTTTTCCTCATATTCAATGCGAGGAGTTTCAACGCTGTATTTTTCCATAAGCTTGCGCGAGCCGACAAGGATTCTTTCGCTGTTAATCCAGCCGACAAGTCCCATTTCGTCCTCGTAAAGCACGCTTTCAACCTCGGGCAGAGTTTCGTTTGTTTCTGCAACAACCGAGTCAAATGCGTTTGCAATCGGATTCTGAGCCTCTTTTAAAATAGCAATTCCGCAGAGAAGCGACTCGTCTACATTGTAGTCCTCGTAGGTCTTGATTCCCTCAAGCTCGATTGAGTCGGCAGGGAAAAGCTCATTAGCGTCAATCATAATTGCGGTGCTGTCGCAGAACTGCTTGATTGACGGATAACCCGACAACATTCCGCCGAATGACAGGAGCTTTTTGCAGAGCTTTCTGACGGGAAAATTAACTGCAAGAAGCGTTGAAACAGGGATTGCAACCGCAGTCATAAGTGCAAAAGCGTTGATAGCATCGGCAAAAGAAACCTTAACAATGCCGTAAATCAGGGTTATGATGATTGCGGCAATGGTCGTAATCGGCGCAAGCTTTGAGGCTAAATCCTCGCTCGGGTCGGGAGCATAGGAAATCTTTAGAAAGTTAGAGGGAAATTTAGTTTTGTGCTGATAAGCAATAAGAGTCTTTTCCGACGCAGTTCCGCTTAGCATCTTATTTGCAACGGATTCGTTGTTGTAGATTTTAGCGGCGTATTTCTGACCTTTTGAAGATATAAATTTGAAATTATCCTTAACACGCAGTACCATAAGCAGCTTTCCGAAATTGTTTGCAAAGAAAGCTAAAAGTACAATTACGCAGTAGTAGTTGATGTTAAAGGCGTTCATATCGCCGATGCAGAAGAACGAAACGACAGTCTGAATAAGAGCCGCAACTCCTCCGACAGCGACGGCGGTGTCGGAATTTCCCTTGAATTTAGCAAGCGGAGTAAGTCCGCTGAGCATTGCAACACGGTTGATAAACAGTGAAAACACTACCAGAAGGAAGTTTAAAATTGCATATGCCGCAGGTGCAAAGGAAATTGCAGAGCAGATAGCCTGCGGAAAAAGCCTTGTAACTACCGTAAGTATAATTGACAATGCGGCTATTATGCCCGAAATCATACTGCGTACAAACAGCTTTTTGATGTTGAGGTTAAGCTCATAGAGAATACTCTTTTCGTCATCGTCACCCGTGTAGTCCTCAACAGGCTTTGCCTTTTCCTTGGGCGTGTCGTCATCGTCTGACTCGTCCTTTGAGAAAAAGCCTACTACTGCCGACAGGATTTTCTCCTGCGGTGAACGTGTGTCTTCGTTTTCCTCTGGCTCGTCCTCTTCCTGAGTCTTCGGCTC
>CAMBNE010000239.1 GCA_945868935.1 uncultured Clostridia bacterium | reverse complement strand
AAGGTCGGTACAAAACGAAGTGCAAGTGACATCATCATTGCAATTTCGTGTACGGGAAAATGTATTTTATTCAGAGGCTTCATAAGTCGCTCGATAGCGTCGGTAAGCTCTGTGGGAGAGGTTGTAAACGTAAGGCAGGAGCTTGCAAGGATAAGACATATGATTCTTACCGTAACAAAAAGAGCCCTGTTTATTCCGTTTACGGTCACCTTGAAAATTCCCCATTGCCAGATAGGGTCGCCCGTTCCGTAAAAGAGGTTTAAAACCGAGGTTATCACTAAGATAAATATGATTACCTTGAGGCTTTTGAAATAGAATTTTGCAGGTACACCGCTTGACAGAATCATTAAAACGGTGAACAGTGTAACAAGCAAAAGTGAAAAGTAATTGAACGTGCAGAAAATAATTACAAGAAATCCTATGAGCAAAAGGATTTTTGCACGTGGGTCAAGTCTGTGTATCAAACTTTTGCCGGGAAAATACTGTCCGAAGGCTACATCTCTTACCATATTTTTCCCTCCTTTTTCAGAAGCGAGGAAAGAGCGGAGAATGCCTCGTCAACGGTTAATATTCCGTCGGGCACGTCGTAGCCTTTTTCCTTTAACTCAAGCATAATTTTTGTAATCTGCGGAACTCTGAGTCCGATTTTTTCAAGCTCACGTCCGTGTGAAAACACCTCTCTTGTTTTGTCAAACATTACAAGGTGGGATTCGTTCATAACTATTATTCTGTCGGCTACCCTTGCGATATCCTCCATACTGTGAGAAACAAGCAGTACTGTATTTTTACGCTTTTTGTGGTACTGCACAATCTGCGTGAGCAGTACGTCACGTCCCATAGGGTCAAGACCTGCAGTCGGCTCGTCAAGCACAAGCACCTCGGGGTCCATTGCGATTACGCCTGCAATTGCGGCACGCCGCTTTTCGCCGCCCGATAAGTCAAACGGTGATTTTTGCAGAAGCTCGGGCTTTAAATCGGTAAATTCAGCCGCTTTTCTTACAGCCATATCAATCTCCTGCTCCGATTTGCCCATATTCGTCGGACCGAAAGCAATATCCTTGTAAACGGTTTCTTCAAAAAGCTGATATTCGGGGTACTGAAAGACCATTCCGACCTTGAAACGCACCTTGCGTATTTCCTTTGGATTCTGCCAGATGTCCTCGCCGTCAAGGAGAACCTGTCCCTCAGTCGGCTGGATAAGACCGTTCAACATCTGGACAAGCGTTGACTTACCCGAGCCGGTGTGACCGATTATGCCGATAAACTCGCCCTTTTCAATTGAAAGACTTACGTTATCGACTGCTCTTTTTTCAAACGGAGTTTTCTGTCCGTAAACAAAGTTCAGATTTTTCAGCTCAAGTACGCTGCTCATTTCAGCACCTCCTCAAGCATTTTTACACACGCTTCGGTATCAAGCGGCATTTTATCTATTTTTACTCCGCAGCCACGCAGCTTGTTTGCAAGCTCGGTTGATTGCGGAACGTCAAGTCGGTGCCTTTTTAAAAGTTCCACCTGTGAAAATACTTTATCGGGAGTTCCCTGTGTGAGAATTTTTCCGCTGTCCATTACCACCACTCTGTCGGCAAGTACAGCTTCGTCCATATAGTGGGTGATGAGCACAACGGTTATGTTTTTCTCTTTATTAAGTTTGAGAAGTGTTGAAAGTACCTCGTCACGTCCGTTCGGGTCAAGCATTGCGGTCGGCTCGTCAAGTACGATACATTCAGGAAGCATTGCAAGAATTCCCGCAATTGCAACTCTCTGCTTCTGACCGCCCGAAAGCTTGAAAGGTGCGTGTTCTCTGTATTCATACATTCCGACAGCCTTAAGAGCATAGTCAACTCGCTCTCTGATTTCCTGCGGAGGTATTCCGAGGTTTTCGGGACCGAAAGCAACGTCCTCCTCAACAATGCTTGCAACAAGCTGATTGTCGGGATTCTGAAGCACAAGACCTACCTTTTTTCTTATATCATAGGTTTTTTCTTCGTCTGAGGTGTCGTCGCCGTCAATCAGAACTCTGCCGCTGTCAGGCAAAAGCATAGCATTGAGGTGCTTTGCTATTGTGGATTTTCCGCAGCCGTTGTGACCGAGCAGAGCGACAAATTCACCCTTTTGTATGTCGAGTGAAACGCCGTCAACGGCATTTTTTACACTCTTTACATTTTCGTCGTCAGAATAAGAAAAAACAACATTCTCAAGCGAGATAAAATTCATTAACTACTTCTCCCAGATTGCAGTCGAGCCGCACGGCAGAATGAGTCCCGTGTCGGTGACGTTAAGACCAATTTCGTTGCTTGACACACAGCCGCCAAAGTCCTTTTTGAGCAGTATGCCGAGCAGATATTCCATTACTGCAGGTGAAAGCCCCGTTGTATATGAATTGAGTATAAAGAAAACAGGGTTGTCGGACAGAACCTGTTTGCAGAGAAAAACAAGCGAAAAGAGCTGTTCTTCAAGCTTCCAGACCTCGCCGCCCGGACCTCTGCCGTAGGACGGTGGATCCATTATTATTCCGTCGTATTTGTTGCCGCGTCTGATTTCACGCTGAACAAACTTTACACAGTCGTCAACAAGCCACCTTACGGGCTTATCGGCAAGACCGCTTGACTGTGCATTTTCCTTTGCCCACTGCACCATACCTTTTGATGCGTCAACGTGGCACACGCTTGCGCCTGCACTTAAGCAGGCAAGCGTTGCGCAGCCTGTATAGCCGAAAAGGTTGAGCACCTTTAACGGTCTGTTTTCATTCCTAATTTTCTCGGCGGCAAAGTCCCAGTTTACCGCCTGCTCAGGGAATACTCCCGTATGCTTGAATCCCATAGGCTTTATGTTGAAAACAAGCTTATCGTAGTTTATTGTCCAGCGGTCGGGAACTTTTTTGTACTGCTCCCAGAATCCGCCGCCCTTGTTACTGCGGTGATACCTTGCGTGTGCGCAGTGCCAGAGCGGATTTTCCTTTTTCGTTGACCAGATAATCTGCGGGTCGGGACGAATGAGAATTATATCGCCCCAGCGCTCTAAACGTTCGCCGTCGGAGGTATCAATAAGCTCGTAATCCTTCCAGTTTTCCGATAATCGCATTATGACAATCTTTCCCTTACAACCTGTGCAGATTCCTCTGCAAGGCTCTGAATTTCCTCAAGGTTTTCTCCCTCGAGCATTACCCTTACAAGCGGTTCTGTTC
>CAMBNE010000238.1 GCA_945868935.1 uncultured Clostridia bacterium | reverse complement strand
TTTCCGTTGTCGTAAAGCTCAGCAACCTTTTCAACAAGCTTATCAATTCCAACATTTTTGCTTGCCGAAATCGGCACAATCGGTATTCCGAGCTGTTGTTCAAGATACGGGATGTCGATTTTGTCGCCGTTTTTTTCGAGCAAATCGCACATATTCAGCGCAATTACAATCGGTCTTGCAAGCTCTGCAAGCTGAGTGGTGAGGTAGAGATTTCGCTCTAAATTCGTTGCGTCGATTATGTCAATTATGACGTCGGGGTCGTCGTTCAAAAGGCAGTTTCGTGTTACAATCTCCTCGGGAGTGTAGGGCGACAGCGAGTAAATTCCCGGCAAATCCACAACCTCAATATCACGTCCGAGCGAGTTTCTCACCTTGCCCGACTTCTTTTCAACAGTAACGCCCGGCCAGTTGCCGACGTACTGCTTGCTTCCCGTAAGCTGGTTGAAAAGCGTTGTCTTGCCGCAGTTCGGGTTGCCGGCAAGCACAACGTTTATCGTCTTGTTTTTGTCCTGATTACTTTCCATATATATCAATCCTCAAGGAAAATTTCTTTGGCTTCGCTCACACGCAGGCTAAGCTCATACCCTCTCACAATTATGACAATCGGGTCGCCGAACGGTGCGGTTTTCAGCTTTTTCACCGTTGCTCCCGGTGTGATTCCCATATCAATTATGCGCCTGCGAAGTGCGCCCGATGAGCCGAGGCGTGAAACAACGCCAGTCTGACCGAGCTTTAAATCGTCAAGAGTTTTCATAAAATTACCTCTTTATAAAGTTAGTTGAATCTAACTATATGATACCACCAATGGAAATAAAATGCAACAATATCCGACAAAAGTGTGGAAATCACAGGTTATGTATGGTAGAATGGTATTATCAGTGTTGAGTGTGAAATTAACGGTCGGGCGAGTGCCTCGACGGGCAATTTGAGCTGATAAGTCGGATAATTGGGTAAAAACGGTTGCCTGAATTATTGATGCATATTGACGTAGGGACACGGTGTGCCGTGTCCACACAAAAATTGCGTTGCAATTTTTTGCAGGGGACGTGTAGGAACCCGTCCCCTACGAAATTAATACAAATGTTTCCTATATAGCCGTAGGGGACGGCTTCCCAGACGTCCCTATGTATAAATTGTTTCACAATTTATACATTATGGCGAACATAGTTCGCCACTACAAAATACTTATTACTTTCAATAATTAAGGAGTACGCTATGAAAAAAATTATCTTTACCATTATACGCAGTATCCTTGCAATACTTGCAGTAATTCTTGCAGGTTTTTTGGTTGCACCTATGGGACAGGGAATAATAAATATCGGAAATATTACGGGAACGGCGCTCTGCGTGTGGATTTTCTGCGTGAGCGTTGCACCGATTCACAGGGCGATAAGAAGTTTTTTCTGCCGTCATAAATTCACAAAATTTCTCTACCGTTTTGTAAACGTCTGCTTTATTATTTTTGCCGTTTACGGCACTGTTGTGACGTCACTTATGACGTGGGCGGCGTTGCAGACTCCCACAGAAAACGCTACGGTTGTAGTGCTCGGCGCACAGGTAAAGCCTTGGGGACCGTCGGCTGTTTTAAGCGGCAGAATAAGCGGTGCGCAGAGGTATCTTGAAGAGCACGAGAATGCAAGCGCAGTGCTTTCGGGAGGACAGGGAAGCGACGAGCCGACAAGCGAGGCTCAGTGTATGTACGATACATTAACAAAGCGTGGCATATACGAAAACAGGCTTTATATGGAGGACAAGTCCACCAACACCACAGAAAATATCGAAAATTCGGTGCAGGCGATAGAGGAAAACAATCTTAACTCAGACCTTGCAATTGCAACCGACTTTTATCATCAGCTCAGGGTGCGTATAATTATGAATCAGCTCGGAATAGAAGAAAATGTCGGAGCGGTGAACTCCGACACTTCAATTCTCTATCTTCCCGTTTTTACTGTCCGTGAATGGTTTGCCCTGCCGTATCAGGTTCTATTTCGGTAGCGACAACCTCGGCAACGCTGTTGAACGAATCAATGTGAACTCCGCTTTGATGACGTGAGTTTGAAAGCTCAAGCGGATAGGTTTCGTTGTTCACAACGTCAACAATCGGCGAACGCTTTGTTTCGCTGTTGCGTGACGGAAGCTCAATGGGATATTGTTCGTGTTTTTTATCTGACTTTTTACTCATAACTAAAACCACCTTTTTGATGAGGTGGTTTTAGTTTTTGCATTGTTCAGTTTTTTATACGTCATTTGCTGACTTTTAATGTTTTAACGATTACGTCAATCGTGTCAATTGCGAGCGCAAACAGTATTACTCCCATAAAGAACAGCTGAAAATTTGACAGAACAGCGTGAATTACACTTCCGCTTTCGATGAAAAAGCCTGTAATACAGTCGATAAAATCACGGCTTAAAATGTTATCCCTTGCAAGCCAGATGACTGTAAGGACGGCTGAAAGAGCGTTTGTTACAATCGAAGTAATCATAACCTTTTTGTTTCTCCTGCCCTCAATCAGCTTTACCGATTCCCTGATTATTCCCAGAACACCGAACAGCACGATTATATACCACGTTGAATGAATAGTGTCGATGTCAAAAATCGGAATCCAAGTGTTAGTTTCTGTGATTACAAAGCTGAAAATCTGAGGACAAATCAGAAAAATACTCAAAAATGCGATAGAAATTGCGATTCCGACAATCGGCTCAGCCTTTGAAATTTTTTCCTTTTTAACGGGAACGGGCGGCAGATTGTCAAGGTTGCCTGTGTTGTCAATTTTTACGTTTTTATGATAGAAAATCGCAAACAGAATCGTAACAAACGCAAACGCCCACACAAGCGCAGTCGGGAGCATTGTAAACAGATTTACAAATAAATCCCTGAAATAGATTACAAAGCTGTTTGCGTATGACGGAGCTGTGCCGTCAAAAGTGTCTGCAATCGGTGAAAGGAATGATGCAATCGTAATTCCTGCGCATACGCAGATAAGCACGATTTTAAGAACATATTTGTATGTTGAGTAGTACGGCGAGCCGATAAGGCACTTGTCGGAATCGGGATTGTACTGCTCGTAAAGCTCCTGCGGAGTGCCAAGCTCGGTAAGCACAACCCTGATGTCCTTTTCGCTCGGCGTTACGTTTCCGCAGCGTTCGGTGAGCATATCGTCAATTATCGTGCGCAGCTCGTCCGATAC
>CAMBNE010000237.1 GCA_945868935.1 uncultured Clostridia bacterium | reverse complement strand
AATAAATGTTACCGATATATCAACATAAATTCAGCAAACTAATTTATCCAAACAACACGCATTATTATAAATACGGAGCGTAGCGACCCGAAACTCCACACTCCACACTCCACTCTCCAAACTCCAAACTAATATAAATTATGGTTTAGCTTACTAAATCGTATTCTTTTCTATTTTACCATAAATCCCTTTTAAACGCAATAATCGGGCGACACAATGCCGCCCGATTTTATTATTTATTCTGATTTTCTTTTGATTTATTTTCTTCCAACTTCCACATTTTGTAGTTGTAAATAAGCTGTACAACAAATACAACCGTGAAAAGCACTACACACATCACAACTGCAAACCAACTGAAAAACTTGGAAAATTCAGGTACGAATAATTTTAAAGCAATAATCAGCAGAAACATAACTGCTCCAAATGCACCAACCCAGATTGTTCTGATAAATTTTCTGCGATAGCTTAAATTATAATAGAGGATTTCAAAGCCTTTATCTGTTTTGTTGTTTCGTGGGAGTCTGTTGCTTTTCATAATAAAATCTCGTGGTTACTTTAAAATGTTTCTCCAGTCAAGGTCGCCACGCTCAAGACCGTGAATAAGTACCTCTGCTGTTGCAATGTTTGTAGCAACGGGAATGTTGTGCATATCGCAAAGGCGGAGCATATTCATATCGTTAGGCTCGTTTGGCTTGGGGCTTAACGGGTCACGGAAAAACAAGAGCATATCAACCTCGTTGCACGCAATTCGAGCCGCAATCTGCTGACTGCCGCCCTGCGAGCCTGCAAGGAACTTCTGAATTGTAAGGCCTGTAGCCTCACTTACCATTTTACCCGTAGTGCCCGTAGCACAAAGATTGTTACGGCTTAAAACACCGCAGTAAGCAATGCAGAACTGCACCATAAGTTCTTTCTTTTCATCGTGAGCAATAAGGGCAATATTCATAACCAACATCCTCCAAACTATATTTCAAAAATCTAAACTAAAATTTAATGTACAATTAACGGTTGTTCTGCTCCTGATTCATATAGTGTAGGGAACAGTCTTGACTGTTCCGTTCCTATAGAAGTCGGCTGTAATTGAGCGGAACGGTCAAGACCGTTCCCTACATTGTTTATTAACAACCGCACATAAAATTACAGATTATAAAGTGTCGTCAAAAATCAGCCTTTAAAAGCAAGCGGAACTCTCTCACCCGAAAGCCTTAAAGCAAGACAGTCAAACACAGACGAGGCGGCACTCCAGTTGAGTCCTGCGGCACCCCTCTGCATAATAACGGAAATTCGTATATCAAACGGAACAAGCGCAATAAGTTGAGTCTGTGTAGCGTCAATCACGTCGTCAAGGTCGTTGTAAAAACCGAGCTGAGTAAACACCTTGCGGTCAAAGCGGTTAAGCACCAGACGGATATTGCTTACTCCGAGAGCCTCAAGCTTTTTCCTGACTTTCACTCCGCCACGCACGCTTGTGGGCTCGGCGTTACTTACAATCAGCGCTCTGTCGGCAGGAGCGGCGGCAGTTACAAAGCCCGAGCCGATTCCTGCGGGAGAGTCGATTATAACAAAGTCATAATCGCCCTTTAAGGAGTTTACAAGCTGTTTGAAAACCGAGGGACTGAGCTCGTTTTCGGTATCAAACGGAGCCGCCATAAGGTAAAGATTGTCGTTGTTTTTGCTTTTATAGACAGCTTCTTCAAAAGAACAGTTGCCGCAAACGGCGTCGGAGGCGTCAAAGAGAATATCCTGCTCCATATCGAGCATTATATCAAGACCTCTCATTCCGCAGTCGCAGTCGATCAGCAGAACCTTTTTGCCTTGTTTTACAAGCGCAACGGACAAGCAGATGCATACGGTTGATTTACCCGTGCCGCCTTTACCCGATGCAACAACTATTACATTATCCATAATTATACTACCTCTGCTTTATTCTATCACAAAATTTGTTAAAGGGCAACAAAAGCGTAATATTTTTAGTTCCAAATTTTTTGTAAATATTTTATGCATAGTAGCTAAAAATATTTTTATTTTTTTACTACTTGCACAACCTTTGTAAGAGTGGAGTGTGGAGAGTGGAGTGTGGAGTTAAGGGTCGGTCGAGTGCCTCGACACGCAAAACTCCGAATTTATAATAGTGCGTGTTGTTTGGAATAGTTTGTTTGCTGAACCGATTTTGATATATTCGTAACGTTTAATTTTTTAATGTAGGGAACGGTCTTGACCGTTCCCTACATTAGTTAAAAATACAAAAATCAACACCTGCGGCAAAGCCGCATATAAATAAATTCGGGCACTTAACCTTTGAATTATCGCAATCTATCCTCTCGACCGAAACTCCACTCTCCACACTCCAAACTCCACACTATTTAAAATATTCGTCCAGCAAATCCTTTGCTACCTGCATTGAATATCTGCCCTTTGCGCCGTGCTCAATTACAACCGCAACTGCGACCTCGGGCTTATCGTAGGGTGCGTAGCATATAAACGTCGTGTGGTCTGAGCCTGCGTTTTCCGCTGTGCCCGTTTTTGCCGCAACCTTTACCTTGTAATCTCCGAACATTGAGTACGCCGTTCCGTCCTCGTTCTGCGTTACTTCAAGCATTGCTTTCTGCACAATTTCAAGGTTTTCCTTTGAAATTCCGCAGGTATCGACAACCGTCGGCTTGCTGTAATCCTCAATCGTCTTTGTTCGTTCATAGTCTGTAATCTTGCTTACAACGTGGGTTTTCAGCCTTGTGCCGTCGTTTGCAAGCGTAGCCGCATAGGTGGCAAGCTGAAGGGGAGTGAACGCATTGTCCGACTGACCGATTGCCGCCTGAACGGTGTTGCCGGGCATCCAGCTTGTGCTGTCACGTCCTGCAAGAGTGCCCTTTGACTCCTCAATTTCGATTCCCGTATACTCGCCGAGCCCGAATTTTTCGGAGTAGAGGTACATTGTTTCAATTCCGAGCCGTCTGCCTGTTTCGGCAAAAAAGTAGTTGCACGACTGCGCAATTGCACCCGTCACGTCCAAATCGCCGTGATAGTGCATACAATGCACAACGTTGCTCGGATAGTAGTCGTACTCCTGCTTGCAGAAAATTTCGGTGTCCTTTGCAATCGTCTTTTCTTCAAGAGCCGCACAAGCAACGCACGGCTTGTAGACCGAGCCGCAGGCAAAGCTTCCGACGGAAATTCGGTTATACATAGGT
>CAMBNE010000236.1 GCA_945868935.1 uncultured Clostridia bacterium | reverse complement strand
CATTGCTTCAGCAGTTTTTTCGGGAAATCTTGAAAGTCCGTACTGTTCTTTTATAATTTCGGTCAATTCCATTTCCATTCTCCTTCTTTATAATTTACGAGTGTAACCCGATTAACTTAAATCGGTGTTATCTCGTTATATAATATGCAGTACGGACTTTCTTGCTATTTTATTTCAAAATGGGGTAGATACCACTTTAACGCCTGTTCTGCACTTGCACCGTTCCGGCAAAGATAATTAATTCCGTTTACGCTCACTCCGACACATTCAGCGTTTTCATCATATTCTTGCGAAAAGCAATCCCAAGGGGAGGCAACAGATGTTATGTACTCGCAGTCCTCACTGTCAAGCGTATAACCGAAGGAAATATCGGAATAGGGGATAAAGACTTTTTCATTTCTGAGCGTCAGAGTTTTCTTGTCCATAGCGTTTACAATGCTCTCAATTTTAGAATAATATTCTTTTTCGGAATTATCGAGCGCGTCTTTCGAAAAATAAACTTCTCTGTTCTCCAAATCAAATTTGTCGGGGTTTACCTCATAATCTGTATTTATAAGAATAGCAATTGCCTTTATTGCTTCATCGCAGAAATTTTCATTGCAGACTGCGGCTGTCAGACCGACGAGTATTGCGTTGGAATCATCGCTGACTTTTGTGTCATTATTTGTTTTGCCTGTACTGCTTGTCAGCTTGCTTTCGCTTTTTGAGCATTTAACTGCCGTAAAAGGCAGAAGCGCCATTAAGACAAGCAGAAGTGCACAGGCAAGGATTTTCTTTCCGATACCGAACACCTCTTTAATTCGCACAGAAAAATTAATTTTTGAGTACGGTAAATTGTGTTTTATTTTTTCTTGACATAATGATATAATTGTCTTAAAATAATATATGTTCACAATAAAATTAAAATAACCTTAGTTTATATAGAAACGGAGCAGTTTTATGAAGGTAAAATATTCGGTTATACCCTTTATCCTCGCAGTAATTGCCACTGTCGGACTCAAGCTTATGAGCATTTTCGGTCTTGACGGCAGCGGAATGTTCCTCGGAATGAACAAAATGGGAATTACATATGCAGTTATCGGTGTTACTCTTGCACTTTTTCTTGTGTGTGTAATTATCAATATTTTTGACAGAAAGACAGCACCTGTTTATCCTGTGAAAAAGAATTACATCGCAGGTGTTTTTGCTGTCCTTGCAGGCGCTTCGGTTGCAGCCTCGTCAATAACCACGCTTTTAAACACCGCAAATGATTCGGAATACTACCTTATGACCGTCGTTTGTGCGGCGTTATCAATTCCTGCTGCAATTGCGCTTATCCTTATGTCAAAGGTGCATTTTACAGGCAAATCAACTGTTTCGGGTGTTTCAATGCTCTTTATTTTCCCTGCACTGTGGGGTTGTTCAGAGCTCGTTTCCGAATTCCTTGTTGCAACCAAGGTTTCAATTTCGGCAAGCGATATGACTCCGCTTTTCTGTTACATTTTTATCACCCTCTATTACTTCTCTCACTCTATGATTGTTTCAAGAATAAAGGGAAGAAATCCCGTTAAAGCCTGCTTTATCTACGGACTTCCCGCTGTTGCTGTGTCGCTGTCATACGGTCTTTACGTAATCTTTACTGCTATGATTGAGGGCACTCTGGCTTCACAGATTCTCTTTGGCGCAGAGCTTATTATCTTCTCTATTTACGCTCTCTCGTTCATTGTTGAAATGACCTTCAATACCTATACAAAGGACGAAATCGAAATTATCGACGGTATGCCCGATGATGAAGATACCTACGAAAACAGCTATGTTAGGTCGGGTGGCTACGATGAGCTCGTTTTTGCAGAAAAGAAAGATGCTGGAACTACTCATAAAGACGAGTTTAAGACTTCGGATGAAATTGCAGGTCTTGACGATTTTGTAATCGGCTACGGAGCAGAGGACGACAAAGAGCCTATTCCGTATCTCACCAAAAAGGAAATGAAAAAGGCGACATCATCAAGACTTGTATTCTACAACGATGATTCCGAAGAAAAGTCTGAGCCTGTTGCCGAGCAGACGGCTCCTGCCGAAACCGAAAATATTGAAGCTGAAGAGCCTGCTCAAGTTAAACAGGTTGAGCCAAAGGCAGAAGAGCCTGCCCAAGTTAAAAAGCCCGAGCCTGAGGCTGCCCAAAAGCCTGGAACCCGAAAAGAAGCTAAGCGATATTGATTTGCTTTTACAGGAACTTGACAGCAAAAAATAATTATTGACATTATTATTTTTCGGTGTTATATTATAAATTAATAAATTAGATTGACGATAAGGACACGGTTTGTAAATTGCCATTTTCAGAGAGCGGATTGTATGCTGAAAAATCCGTACTTGGTCTTACATTCTACCACCTTTGAAACTGCACAGGAAATGGTGCGGCGTATAACTGCGTTAAAGTTTTTGAGGGCAATTTTTGCCGAATACGGGTGGAACCACGAGTAACTTCGTCCCAATATTCCTTTATGGAATATTGGGATTTTTTTATTTTTATTTCAAATAATATTTAAAGGATAAGGAGAATAACAATGATTAAGGTTGAACTTAAAGGCGGAGTAGTCAAGGAATTTGACAGCAACATTACTCCTGCCGAAATTGCAAAATCAATCGGCGCAGGACTTTATAAATCAGTCTGCTGTGCAAAGGTTGACGGAGAGGTTGTTGACTTACGCACCGAGCTTACAAGCGACTGCAAGCTTGAGCTTCTGACATTTGACAACCCCGAGGGTAAAAAGGCTTTCTGGCATACTGCTTCCCACGTGCTTGCACAGGCTGTTAAAAGACTTTACCCGAACGCAAAGTGTGCAATTGGACCTGCAATCGACAACGGCTTCTACTATGATTTTGACGTGGAAAAGCCGTTTTCAGCAGATGACCTTGAAAAAATCAAGACTGAAATGAAGAAAATCGTTAAATCGGGCGTTGAGCTCGAACGCTTTGAGCTTTCTCCCGAAGAGGCTGTTGCAAAGCTTGAGGAGATGAACGAGCCCTACAAGGTAGAGCTTGCCAAGGAACACTCCGACAAGGGCGAGAATATCACATTCTATAAACAGGACGATTTCACAGACCTCTGTGCAGGTCCTCACCTTATGAATGTTTCCGTAATCAAGGCAATTGAGCTTACAAACTGCACAGGCGCATACTGGAGAGGTGACGCAAACAACGCACAGCTCTGCCGA
>CAMBNE010000235.1 GCA_945868935.1 uncultured Clostridia bacterium | reverse complement strand
GCATAAAGAGACTTCATCTGATCCAGTTTCAAATTGTATTCATATTTATCCATTTGTAAAAGCGTATCTTTCGGAGCAAATCTGCCCAAGTCCAAAAGCTCGTCAATTCGTTTTGCAGCGTCCTCCCAAGATAAAAGCTGGGCAGTATTTGTGTTTGCACTGTCCCCGTAGGATATGCGTATGCCTTGTTCATTCCACCAAGCTGACACCTTGCGTCCGTCCAAGATAAATCCTTTGCCGTCCGTCTTATACAGATTTTTCAGAAATTCAGCTTTGTTTTCAACAGATTTACCCTTTGAAAACTCGATACAGATTTCAATGACGCTGTTTCGGTCATTTGTTCCGTCGCATAAAACCTCATCAATAACCTGCTGAGGCATAGAAAGAGCAGCACCGAATATTTCCTGTGCTGCTCTTTGTACCGTTTCTCTTTGTTGTTCCTCGGTGGGAATAAGGTCAAACAGACTTAGCTGTAAACCACCTCCGGCAGTACGATTTCCTCCGCCGAATGTAAAAGATTGTTCATCAGTCCCGTCCACATCATCGGATTTTTCGCTTTCAGTTCCTCGGTCACGCCCTCGGTCTGTGCCATCTTCTGAATGATGCTCTGTATCTGCTCGGTTGCTGTCCGCTCTACCTCCAGCAGATGCTCCGTTATCCTGCCCGTTATCATAAGGCTGCTGTATAGGCTCGGTCTGTGATGTTTGAGAAATTCCCTCCGCATCTGTCCGTATCTGCCTATCTGCACTTCTGTCTGAGGTACTGTCAAGTCGGGTATCAGGTATCCGTTCACTTCCGTATATGTTATCTCTGTCATAATTATCCGTCCTTTCATTATTTATTGTCGGTGTATCATTTTCTTTGATTTCATTATATACCGCATTTTTATTTTCCGCAAAATTTTTACTGGATTTTATTTCTTCACGGACCTCCGCACGGATAGTTTCCGATATATTTCTCAATGCTTCTTCCGAAATGCTTGACACGGCGTTTCCCAAAACAGAAATTACGGAAGTAGTGTTAAAATCCATAATATGCGGAAAGTCCTCGTGCTCAAAAATCTCATCGGGATTTAGTCCAAGCCGGTGTAAAACCATATATGCAATACTTGTTTCGGCTGTTCGCTGAAATTCTACCTCAATATTCAGCTCGTCCAAGCCCTCCAAAAAGCTGTTCTGCTTTTCATATTTAAGCTCTTGCAGATAGTCCGCCTTGCTGTCACAGGTTGCATTTTGAGCCGCGCTTATGACAGCCTCCGTAATCGTATCTTTTGATTTTAATTCGCCGAAAGAATTTTCAAGCGTTTCAATAATCGCGCCGTCAAAACGGCTGTTATATTGCCAAAGCCTTACCGGAGCGTTATTGCTGTGCGTATCGGAAATGTCAAAAACATAGTCAAGATATTGTCCCCGGTCACCCTCACGGAGCAGGGCAATACCCTTGCTTCCTCGGTTTATCCAACTGTGGAGCCGCTTGTTCCATACATCAATGCTTGCACACGCCGTCGCATCGGGACGCTGTGCGTAGATTAAAAGCTGGTCGTGAAACGGATATTTATACTGCCACGCCGCACTTTTCAAAAAAGCCGTCCAACTTTCGTAACCGGACAAATTTCTGCTGACATTTTCGGACAGCTCATATATATATTGCAGTTTGCTTGCCATTTTGCGTTCACCTCCGTAATTTTATTTTGTCAAACACTATTCTTTTTCGGCTTCCGGTATAGGTTTATATTTTTCACAAGCCATTCCGTTATGATATTCCATATACGGGCACATCGGCTCCTTTGGATCAAGTTTTAGTGCGTCTGCACCCGTCTTGCAGTTCGGGCATAATTGTTTATTTTCGTTCATCTTATTTCCTCCTGATTTTATGCATAGAAAAAGAGCATTGAAGTTTTTAGTTTCAATGCTCTCAATGGATTTTGTTATTTAATTATTCGTTATCGTCTGCCGACTCTAAGACTTTTACAAGCTCTCCCGGTGTCATCACCTTGACTTTTGATTTTCTGTAATCCTTTTCGTTTCGTGTAACAATGCAGTCAACCTCGCATCTTTCGGCTGTTTCGCACATAACGGCGTCCTCATAATCTGTAATGTCCGAGGACAGTGCTTTTCTGCAATCAATAGCTGTTGTATCTAAAATATCGAAAAGTCCGAGAAGCGTTTTCAGTATTTGCCGTGTGCTTTCATCGCTGTGCGTCGCACGGTGGGTAAGATAGTAAATATCTGTTATCGCTTTTGCGGAAATATACCCGTCAATTTGCTTATTTGCAACGGCGTAAAAAATTATTTTTGCATTTTCCGAGAAAGGCTTGCGGTCTTGAAGTGCGTCAACAATAACACAGGTGTCAACCAAAACTCTCATATAGTATCAATCCTCTCGTTTTTAGCTTCTTCAAGTGTAATATCCTGCGGAAGAACACCAAAAAGAGATTTTGCCATATTTACTCTGTCCTGATTGGGATTTGACAGCTTTGCAACGACCTTGCCGTTTTTTGTGATATATACATCTTCGGTAGCCGCCAGCAAAAGATACCGTCCGAGATTTTGCTTTAATTCGGTAGCAGTAATTGACATATCCTAAAACTCCCTTCGCTTTATTATTACACTATTATTATACACAAATCGCACGAAAAAGTCAACCAATTCGTGCGATTTTATTTGTAAATATATTCTTTTTATCTGCACATTGCAGGCTCACGGAGCCGTTTTGCCGCTTCGATACCCTCGGCGGCTGTTGTGATTTCGCCGTTCTCTATCATTTCAATAAGCTCCGCACGATGCTTTTCATTTAGGCAATACACACTCCTGCAAAGCCTCTGAACAGTTCCGAGAGTATCACGCTCGGTATCAATAAGCGTTTTTACAATTTCGCCGACCTCATCATTTGCATTGAGTTGAATTTGCAGGGTACGGCGGTTATCGAGAGTAATCATACTCGGCATTATCAGTATTCCGATATTCTGCAAGCTGTCACGAAGCTCCGTTTCACGGCAAGTCATATCAACCAAAAGATTATTTGTGATAAAATTTATTTTTGCTGTCATCATAAAAATCACGCTCCTTGTTTTTGCATCTTTATTATATAATAATTTATATTGCGCTGCAAAAAATTATCGTTCAATATCCTGCTCGGTTTTTGCCTTTTCGGGAGCAGCATACTTTTTCAAGCCGTTCATTGTTTTTAAAGTGCAGCCTTCAAAATCACCTTTGTTTTCCATTAAA
>CAMBNE010000234.1 GCA_945868935.1 uncultured Clostridia bacterium | reverse complement strand
GACAAGCAGTATGGCTACAGAGATGATTAAGGGCAAGTCAATTAATGACGCTCTCAAGCTTACTAACAAGGCTGTTATGGAGGCTCTTGACGGACTTCCGCCGGTCAAGGTGCACTGCTCCGTACTTGCAGAACAGGCTATAAAAGCCGCTATTTCCGATTACTACACAAGAAAAGGAATCGACCCCGAACCGTTCGTTGGAAAGATTCCCGAATGTGACGAGTGCGGTTGCCACTGATAATATTTTAATATAAATTGAGGACTGTTCATTTGCGTGAACAGTCCTTTTTCATATTTTTTAATATATTTTTAATATTTGTCCGTATCTTGTCACTGTCGGTCTGTTAGTATATAGACATAACAAAGAAAAATACTAAAACACCGAAAGGAGATAAGTTATGATTTACATTTTACGCTGGATTTTCAAAGATTAATTATTATATTAATAAAAGGTCAGGACTCTCTTAATGAATCCCGACCTTTTCTTTTGCTGTGTTATTCAATAACAGCGTAGCCTTTATCCTCTACCGCCTTTTTCAGCGTATCAAAAGGAACGTCCTTTTCAAGCGTTACAACGGCTGTTCCCTTTTCGTGGCTTACAACAGCCTGAGTTACGCCGTCAAGCTCTTCAAGCGTTTTTTTAACGGTAGCCTCACAATGAGGGCACATCATTCCATCAATTTTGATTGTCTTTTCCATTTTCAAATTCTCCTTTTCAATAGTTTTTGCTGTTTCTGTTTTTATGTTATTTTTGCGGATTTTTACAAAATTAAGCCGCAGAGCGTTTGTGACAACGCAGAAGCTCGAAAGGCTCATTGCCGCCGCCGCAAACATCGGGTTTAATCTCCAGCCAAACAGAGGTATGAACAAACCTGCGGCAATCGGAATTCCGATTGCGTTGTAGATAAATGCCCAGAACAGGTTTTCGTGAATATTCCTGAGTGTTGCACGCCCGAGCCGTATTGCGGCAGGAACGTCTGAAAGTCTGCTTTTCATTAATACTACGTCAGCCGCATCAATTGCAACGTCCGTTCCTGCACCGATTGCTATGCCGACGTCGGCACTTGTAAGCGCAGGTGCGTCGTTGATTCCGTCACCGACCATTGCAACCCTGCCCTTTTGCCTGAGCTTTGAAACAACCTTTTCCTTGCCGTCGGGCAGAACACCTGCGATTACCTCGTCAACTCCTGCAAGCTTTCCGACTGCGTTTGCTGTTTTTTCGTTGTCGCCTGTAAGCATAACGACGTGCATTCCCATATTGTGGAGTTCTTTTACCGCTTCTGCACTGTCCTCTTTTATTTCATCGGCTACGGCTATAATTCCGAGAAGTTTATTTCCTTTAACGAAATATAGCGGCGTTTTTCCTTCGTCAGCAAGACTTTCCGCTGTCGCAATTGCCTTTTCGGAAATTCTTGTAAACTCGGAAAAGTACCTTAAATTTCCGCCGTAAACTGCTTCGCCCTTTAAAATTCCGGACAAGCCGCTGCCCGAAGATATTTTAAATTCATCAACCTTATCGGGAATCAGTCCGTCCTCGCTCGCTCTTTCTACGACCGCCTTTGCAAGAGGGTGCTCGCTTTTACATTCAAGTGCAAGCGCTGTTTTCATAAGCTCGGTTTTATCCGATTCAAAAGAAATAATATCGGTAACCTTTGGCTCGCCTTTTGTGATTGTTCCCGTTTTGTCAAGAGCAACAATTTTGATTTTGCCCGACTGTTCGAGTGACTCGGCGGTTTTGAAAAGAATTCCGTTCTTCGCACCTACTCCGTTTCCCACCATAATTGCAACGGGAGTTGCAAGACCGAGCGCACACGGACAGCTTATTACAAGCACGGAAATTGCCCTTGCGAGTGCAAAGCCTACACTTTCGCCTGCCAAAAGCCAGACAGCGGCGGTTAATATTGCAATCGCAATAACAACAGGTACGAACACACCCGAAACCTTGTCAGCCGCCTTTGCAATGGATGCTTTTGTTGCCGAGGCATCGCTCACCATTTTTATAATCTGCGAAAGCGTTGTGTCCTCGCCCACTCGTGATGCTTCGCATTTTATGAATCCCGACTGATTTATTGTCGCCGCTGAAACAACGTCGCCCTTGCTTTTATCAACAGGTATGCTCTCACCCGTCAGAGCCGATTCATTCACAGCACTGCTGCCCTCGATAATTATTCCGTCAACGGGAATACTCTCGCCGGGACGAACGACGAAAATATCGCCTTTCTTTACCTTATCAACCGAAACCTGCGTTTCCTTGCCATCAACAAGAATTACTGCTGTTTTAGGAGCGAGTTTTATCAGACTTTTGAGTGCGTCTGTGGTTTTGCCTTTGGAACGTGCTTCAAGCATTTTGCCGACGGTAATCAGCGTTAAAATCATCGCCGCAGATTCAAAATAAAGTTCGTGCATATACGTCATAACACCGTTCATATTGCCTGCAAGCTGAGCATTTGTCATTGCAAAAAGAGCGTAGGTGCTGTAGACAAACGCCGCTGACGAACCGAGCGCAACAAGCGTGTCCATATTCAGAGCTCGATTAAAGAGAGCTTTAAAGCCGCTTATAAAAAACTTCTGATTTATCACCATAACAGCCGCTGTGAGCAAAAGCTGGATAAGTCCCATTGCAACGTGATTGTTTTCGAGAAACGGCGGAACAGGAAAGTTCCACATCATATGCCCCATTGAAAAGTACATCAGCACTATTAGGAACACAAGCGAAGCTATGAGTCTTTTTAATAAAGCAGGAGTTTCGGTATCTTTCAGATTATCGGCGTTTTCGGCATTATATGATTTCTTTTCCGAGCCTTTGAGCGTTGCACCGTAGCCGGCGCTTTCAACAGCGGCTATAACTTCTTCGGGACTTACTTCTCCCTCGACACCCATAGAGTTTGTAAGCAGGCTTACTGAACAGGAAGTTACGCCGTCAAGCTTTGAAACAGCCTTTTCAACCCTTGCACTGCAAGCGGCACAACTCATTCCCGTAACATTGTATTGCTTCATCTAATCATCTCACTTCATCAGTTTTTGCAAAGTATTGACAAGCTCGTCAATAGTTTCGTCCTTTCCCTCTCTTATATCATTTGCAACACACGTTCGGATATGATTTGCAAGCAGTTCTTTGTTGAATGAATTAAGCGCCGCATTGACCGCCGCAACCTGAATCAGAATATCGGTACAGTAGGCGTCCTTTTCGACCATACCTTTAATTCCTCTGATTTGCCCCTCAATCCTGCT
>CAMBNE010000233.1 GCA_945868935.1 uncultured Clostridia bacterium | reverse complement strand
AATCAACAAACTTATGAAACAAGTGTGTGAGTAAATTCTGAAAATTTCGTGATTTTTCATCAAAATGTGCCGGTAAACAAGGCAAATTGATAAATTGTTAAAAAATTATCAAAAACTTTCCGAAAAGGCTTTATATTTAAAAAAATATATTGTATAATAAAATTAACTCAACAGGGAAAGACGTTTTTCTGCTGAAATTTTTTACAAAAGGAAGATTAAAATGCCATTAGTAAATGCTAAAGAAATGCTTACAAAAGCAAAGGCAGGCCACTATGCAGTAGGTCAGTTCAACATCAACAACCTTGAATGGACAAAGTCAATTCTTTTAACAGCACAGGAGCTTAACTCTCCCGTAATTCTCGGTGTTTCCGAGGGCGCAGGAAAATATATGTGCGGCTACAAGACAGTAGTTGGTATGGTTAACGGTATGCTCGAGGAGCTTAACATCACAGTTCCCGTTGCACTTCACCTTGACCACGGCTCATACGAAGGTGCAAAGGCTTGTATCGAAGCAGGCTTCAGCTCAGTAATGTTCGACGGCTCACACTATCCGATTGAGGAGAACATTGAAAAGACAAAGGAACTCGTTGCAACCTGCGAAAAGCTCGGTCTTTCACTCGAGGCTGAGGTTGGCTCAATCGGCGGCGAGGAAGACGGCGTTATCGGCGCAGGCGAATGTGCAGACCCGCAGGAGTGCAAGCAGATTGCAGACCTCGGCGTAACAATGCTCGCAGCAGGTATCGGCAACATTCACGGCAAGTATCCCGAAAACTGGCAGGGCTTAAGCTTTGAAACACTCGACGCTATTCAGCAGCTCACAGGCGATATGCCCCTCGTACTTCACGGCGGCACAGGCATTCCTGCCGATATGATTAAGAAGGCAATCTCTCTCGGCGTTTCAAAGATTAACGTTAACACAGAGTGTCAGCTCGCATTTGCAGCAGCAACAAGAGAGTACATTGAAGCAGGCAAGGACCTTCAGGGCAAGGGCTTTGACCCCAGAAAGCTCCTCGCTCCCGGCGCAGAGGCTATCAAGGCTACTGTTAAGGAGAAAATGGAACTCTTCGGCTCAGTTGGCAAGGCTTAATTTGTACAACTGAACGCAAATTAAAATTTAAAGGTCGGAACACCGCCATAAAGCGGTATCCGACCTTTTTTGTTTTTTAATTAAATGTAGGGAACGGTCTTGACCGTTCCGATTACCCATAGGTCATCTGTAGTCCTGCGGAACAGTCAAGACTGTTCCATACACTGTTGATAATTGCAGAGATATTAAAACTATAAAATCATTGATTCTTTTCCTCAACCTGATAAACGAACAAAGAATCGACTTCGTTTCCCTTAACGTCGTGAGCTTTTATTTTCACTGCAGAACATTGTGCGTTGTCCTTTAAGTTGCTTTTTTCATATACACTTTCAGGAACAATTTCCCATTTTATAATGTCGTTTCCCGCCTGAAAATCACTGTCCAAAGAAATCTTCGTAGATTTAAAATCGGACGCATCATACCCATAACAATAAGCGTTACCAAAACTGCAATATTTTCCGTCCTTAATATCCATTAAAGACACATACATTTCATTTTCATCGGTTTCAGCAAGCCAAACTGCGCAATTATCCGTAACTTCGACTGTTGCATTCTCTTTTTTAATATCTACAGAATCATTGTTGTGCAGATAAGCGTCATACGCCGTATCGTAATAGTCGCCGTAAATTATATTATTACCGATTTGGAGTTTTCCTGCCGGTATAAATAAGAACGCCAAAACCAAAACTGCAATAATTATTATGAAAGAGATTAATCCTTTTTTGCTTTTATTCATATCAAAAATTCCTTAAATTAATCCGTATCAAGCTTAAGCACAGCCATAAACGCCTCCTGCGGAACCTCTACCGAGCCGAGCTGGCGCATACGCTTTTTGCCCTCCTTCTGCTTTTCAAGCAGTTTTTTCTTTCGGCTGATGTCGCCGCCGTAGCACTTTGCAAGCACGTCCTTGCGCATAGCCTTAACGGTTTCTCTCGCAATGATTTTTCCGCCTATGCAAGCCTGAATCGGCACCTCAAAAAGCTGTCTGGGGATTTTCTCCTTGAGCTTTTCAGCCATTTTTCTCGCTCTGCCGTACGCCTTGTCCTTGTGAATGATGAACGAAAGTGCGTCCACAACCTCGCCGTTGAGCATAATGTCAAGCTTTACAAGCTCGCTGGGAACATACTCCTTCATCTCGTAGTCAAACGAAGCGTAGCCCCTCGTGCGTGATTTGAGCGTGTCGAAAAAGTCGTAGATAATCTCGGCAAGCGGAAGAATATAGTGCAAATCCACTCTGTCAGCGTCAATGTACTGCATATCGACAAACGTGCCGCGCCTGTCCTGACAAAGCTCCATAATATTGCCTACGTACTCCTTCGGGGTGTAGATATGAGCGTCTGCAACAGGCTCCTCAGCCGTCTGGATAAGCGACGGGTCGGGGTAATTTGTCGGGTTGTCAATCATCTCAACAGTGCCGTCCGTGCGTGTGATTCTGTAAATAACGCTCGGCGCAGTGGTTATCAGCTCGAGCTGATATTCACGTTCAAGACGTTCCTGAATAATCTCCATATGCAAAAGTCCGAGAAATCCGCAGCGAAAGCCGAATCCGAGTGCAACCGAGGTTTCAGGCTCGAACGAAAGCGCCGCATCATTAAGCTGGAGCTTTTCAAGTGCGTCCTTCAAGTCGCCGTACTTTGCGCCGTCAACAGGATAAATACCGCAGAACACCATCGGCTGAGCCTCACGGTAGCCGGGCAAAGGCTCTTCGGCAGGGTTTGACGTAAGCGTTACTGTGTCGCCCACCTTTGCGTCAGCCAGCGTTTTGATTGAGCCTGCAATATAGCCAACCTCGCCTGCGTAAAGCCCGTCGGTCTTTTCCATCTGCGTTGCGTGCATAAGTCCGCACTCAACAACGTTAAATTTACTGCCCGTAGCCATCAGCTTGAACTCGTCACCGGGGTGAATCTGCCCTTCTTTGAGCCTTACATATATGATAACGCCCTTGTAGCTGTCGTAGTAGCTGTCAAAAATCAGCGCACGGAGCGGTGCGTTGATGTCACCTGTCGGAGCAGGAATGTCCGAAACGACCTTTTCGAGCACTGCGTGAATGTTAATTCCAGCCTTTGCCGAAATTTTCGGAGCGTCCTCGGCAGGGATACCGATAACGTCCTCTATCTCCTGAATAACCCTGTCGGGGTATGCGCTGGGCAAGTCAATCTTT
>CAMBNE010000232.1 GCA_945868935.1 uncultured Clostridia bacterium | reverse complement strand
GCTGTTTTCAAATCCGCCCTACGTAAAGGGTGAAAGCGACATTCCTATTGCCAGCTTTAAGGGCAGTCTTAAGGGCAAGGAAATATACAGAAAGTACCTTGCCGAAAAATACGGTAAGAAAAAAATGCTCTTTTCGGGAATCCACTTCAACTTTTCCTTTGCCGACGAGCTTTTGGAGTACGGATTTAAAGAAAGCAAAATGAAATCCTTTGCCGATTACAAGAACAATCTCTACCTTGAGCTTGCAAAGAAAATGACAAAATACAGCTGGCTGATTGTGTATCTTACAGCCGCAAGTCCAATAACGGACGGCTCATTTTTTGACGACAGCGCAATCGGAAAGGACGTTGTAACGCCGTTTTCGTCCGCAAGGTGCAGTGAAATCGGCTACTGGAATGAATTTATACCGATTTTAAATTACGATAATCTTGAAAGCTACGTTGCCGGTATTCAGCAGTACATAGCTGACGGCTTACTGAAATCTGCATCAGAGCTTTATTACCCGATAAGGCTGAAGCCTCTCGGTGCAAATTCAATTGAAAACCTTGAAAAAACGGGAGTAAACCACATTGAACTGCGTATGCTTGACTTGAATCCTCTTTCTCCTGTCGGAATTTTCAAGGAGGATATGGATTTTCTTCAAATGCTGATACTCTATCTCTCTTCGCTTAAAGATGAAAGTTTCTCGGAAAGCGAGCAGATTTGCGCAATAAAAAATGTTAAGCAGGCGGCAAAATATTACGACGAAAATACATTCATAAGCTTTGGCGGTGAAAAAATTTCTGTAAAGTCAGCCGCACTAAATGTGCTTTGCGATATGCAGGATTTTTTTGAAAAATACAATCAGAACAATGCACTGAATATTATTGATTATCAGAAGAATAAAATTACCGATAAAAGCAAACGCTATGTTGAAATAATCCGTAAAAACTACAGCAAAAATTATGTTGAAAACGGTATCAGACTTTCAATTAAGTATGCAGACAGGAGTGATTAAAATGTGCGAAATTTTAGGAGTAAGCTTTGAAAACGAAGGCTGCATAAACGACTATCTGAAAACCTTTTACAGCCACAGCAACAACCACCCTCACGGCTGGGGACTTGCTTTGGCTGACGGAAATGACATAAACATTGAAAAAGAGCCTGTTCAGGCAACAAAAAGCCGTTACCTCAAAGAGCGTTTATCTCAGCCGATTATCACAAAGACTGCGCTTGCACATATCCGCTATGCAACAATCGGCAACATTGAATACAAAAACTGCCACCCGTATTCAAAGGCTGATAATTCTTCAAGGCGCTGGACGCTTATTCACAACGGCACGATTTTTGACTATCCGCCGCTTTGCAAATTTCTTAAAAAGCAAACGGGCGATACCGACAGCGAACGGATACTCTTATATATTATCGAGCAGATGAATAATGCTCAGAAAACAACAAAATCCCCTCTTAACGCAAGTGAAAGGTTTTCTCTGCTTGACAGCATTGTAAGCGATATGTCAAGAGAAAACAAGCTTAATCTGCTGATTTTTGACGGTGAATATATGTACGCTCACACTAATTATGCCGACTCTCTGCATTGCCTTGAAAGCGACAACGGAGTTATTTTTTCAACACTGCCGCTATCAAATGAGTACTGGAAAAATCTTCCGCTGAACACGCTTTTTGCTTTCAGAAACGGCAAGCTTACTTTCAGCGGCACAAACCACAAAAATGAGTTTTTCGACAACGAAGAAACACTTAAATATCTGTATCAGATTTTCTCGGATTTGTAAGGAGAACGCTATGGAACTTGAGCTTATCAGACAACAATTACACAAGCGCTACATAGAGCCGACAAAGAAGAAACGTGAAAAATATATCGGCGTTGAGATTGAAATGCCCATTGTGAATCTATCAAAAGAAGCCGTCGATTTTGAGGTAGTTCACGAAATCACAAAACGCTTTATATCGCATTTTGAATTTTCTATTGTCGGCACAGATGACGAGGGAAATATTTTCTCGGCACAAAGCGCTGTTAACGGAGATATTCTGTCCTACGACTGCTCCTACAACAACCTTGAGCTTTCATTTGGCAGAGAGCAGAATCTATTTGCAATTCAGAATCGGTTTTCCGAATACTATGATTTTTTGCAAAATGAATTTAAGGAATACAATTACACGCTTACGGGAATGGGGGTGAATCCTTACCGCAACTATAATCACAACGTGCCTATACCGAACGGACGCTACCGTATGCTTTTTCATCATCTCAATTCGTACAGGAAGTACATTGATTTGCCGATGCATTTTCACCACTACCCCGAATACGGCACATTTTCGAGTGCGTCGCAGGTACAGCTTGACGTTGAATACGACAGACTTGCGCTTACGCTGAACACGTTTTCAAGGCTTGAGCCGATTAAGGCACTTTTGTTTTCAAATTCCGTCCTGCTCGGCGAAGAAGAAAACACCCTCTGCTGTCGTGATATGTTTTGGGAGAACGGCACACACGGAATCAATCCGCATAATGTTGGAATGTATGACTGCGAATTTGAAAGCGTTGATGACATTCTTTCCTACATTGAAACCACAAGCATTTACTGCGTTGAGAGGGACGGCAAATACATTAATTTTGCGCCGATAAGGCTTGATGAGTATTTTAACAGAAAATCGGTAACAGGAGAGTATTTTGACAACGGCATTTACAGAAAAATTGAAATTGAGCCTCGTTTTGAAGATTTAGAATATCTGCGCACATTCAAGTTTATTGACCTCACATTCAGAGGAACGGTTGAATTCCGCAGTGTGTGCTGTCAACCAATCAGTGACAGCCTTTGCGTGGCGGCTTTTCACGTAGGACTGATGGACAGGCTTGATGAGCTTTCAGCGTTGCTTGAAAGCGACCGAGTAATTTATCATCACGGCTATAACTCAAGCGAATTAAGAAAGATAATGATAAAGCGGGATTTACCTGAATTTATTGATAAGGACAAGCTGTACACCCTTGCAAAACAGGTAGTAGACCTTGCATATGACGGACTTGTCAATCGAAATCACGGAGAAGAAAAGCTGTTAGAGCCGCTTTATCAGAGGATAAATTCACAGAAAAACCCTGCAAAGAATATGTTGGATTTAAAAAACAGCGGAGTAAAGCTTAAAGATATAATAGCCGAATACTCAAAAAATGAAACTTAATAAAAGAGAGCAGATTTCTCTACTCTCTTTTTTTGATTACCCATCCGGGCTTATGTTCAGCAAATTCTCGGCAGGAATGTTTCTTCTGATGACATCCTTTTATGACCGAGCGCAGCCGAGCAATTTC
>CAMBNE010000231.1 GCA_945868935.1 uncultured Clostridia bacterium | reverse complement strand
AATAATAAATTCATCTCCTTTGAAACAGATTATTATTCACTTTACGATTGCGAAACCGTATAATCGGACAATTGTTTTGCGCTGATTGATGAGGATTTCGGCACGGCTGATGTATTCTACTCACTTTATACCGATTTTTCGGTACTGGCAGAAAAAATCCTTAAAAATACAACTGCCAAACGATTTGTTTTTACGGGTAATCCTGACAGCGAAATCTATAATAATTCTATAAACGAAAAATATGGGATGATAAAATCCCTTGATAATAACGAAAAAATCCCCGAAAACACCTATATCGGGATAACTCTTAGTTGAAATATAGAAAGGAAATGCGATATGTTCTATGTTTTTCTTGCAGACGGATTTGAAGAAACCGAGGCGCTTGCAACACTCGACGTAATGCGCCGCGCAAAGCTTGACGTTCTCACCGTAGGCGTAACAGGCGAGATGGTAACAAGCTCACATAAGGTAACCGTGAAAGCAGACATTACGCCCGATAAAGTTGATTTTGATAATATTGAGGGCATTGTTCTTCCGGGAGGAGTGCCGGGTACGCCAAATCTTGAAAAAGCCGACTGCGTAATAAATACAGTTAAATACTGCTATGAAAATGATAAATATATAGCCGCAATTTGCGCCGCTCCGTCAATCCTCGGTCACCTCGGAATGTTAAAGGGCAGAAATGCTACCTGCTTCCCTGAGTATGAAACGGAGCTTGATGGTGCAAATTACACCGCCGCTCACACCGAAACCGACGGAAAGGTTATCACAGCAAAGGGCGCAGGCTGTGCAGTAGAATTCGGCCACGCTATCGTTAGCGCCGTTTTGTCAAAGGAAACAGCCGACAGCGTAATTGAGGCTATGCAATGCCTTTGAGCAAAAACATAAGGCAGCGCAAAAATGAGCTTCGTGCTGTCTACAAGCGGCTTCGTGCAAACTGCCCCAAGGACGTAAAAGAGGAGCTTGACAAAAAGCTTACGGCGCAGTTTTTGTCGCTCGATGAATACAAAACCTGCAAAACGCTTTTTGCTTTTGTTTCAACGCCGATTGAGGTAGATACCTCACAAATAATTGAAACGGCTCTCAAAGACGGCAAACGCCTTGCCGTACCTAAATGCATAGATAAGACGGGGTTAATGGATTTTTACTATATAGATTCCACTTCCTGCCTGAAAAAGGGTGCGTTTTCAATTATGGAGCCTGACGAATCACTGTGCGAAAAGGTCACTGACTTTTCAGACGGCTTGTGTCTTGTGCCAGGTCTTTGCTTTGACTATCAAGGCTGCAGGCTCGGCTTCGGTAAAGGCTACTACGACAGATTTCTTGATAAATTCGGCGGAATCAGCGTTGGAATCTGCTATTCACGCTGTATAGAAAAAGAGCTTCCGAAAGGAATTTTTGACAAGAACGCCGATATTCTTGTTACCGATAAATTTATTAATTACACACGCAACGTGTCAAAAAAGGAATGATACATATGAGCCTTGACAATAATAATTATACACAGGATAATCTTGAACAGCAAAGGCGCCGCAAGGCTGAGAATTTTCACCTGAATATCCGTGACAACTACGATGATGAAGGTGAAAACGGCTACAGCGAGTCTGACGAGCTTAATTCATACAGCGGACAGGACGTAAAGGACAAAATTGCACGTCAGTCCAGAAATGCGCTCAAGAAGAAAAAGAAAGCCGAGAAGAAAGAGCTTAAGGTCAAGAATAAATATAACCGCCGTTACTTCAGGTGGTTCTGGGTTATTTCGGTTGTAATTGTCGGAGCAATGCTGTCGGTATTCCTGATAACTGGAATGAACGATTTGCTTGCAATTAACCGCACAGATTCGTCAAAGGTAAGGATTGAAATTCCCGAAAATCCCACGCTTGACGATGTTGCCGACACCCTTGCAAAGAACGGAATCATCGGCGAGCCGTCGTACTTCAAGATGTTTGCCAAAATAACAAAATCAGCCGACGATTTTACTCAGGGAACATATGAAATAAGCAAAAATATGGACTATGAGGCTATTATAAATTATCTGTTGAGTACAAACAACAGAACCGATACAGTAAAGGTAATGATTGCCGAGGGTCAGAATGTGCTTGAAATTGCAAATACGCTCAAAGAAAACGGCGTTTTGAGCAATACGGACAAGTTCCTTGAGCTTTGCACTTCGGATAATTTTGATAAAGATTTCAGCTTCCTCAAAGACATTAAAAATGCCAAGGACCGTTACTATAAGCTTGAGGGTTATCTCTATCCCGATACCTACGAGTTTTATAAAAACGAGGACGCTGAAAGCACGATTTATAAGTTTTTAAACAACTACGAAGCTAAGCTTAGCGAAAAGCAGGACGTAAGAGGTTACGACAAGCTTATGACCGTCAACAAACTACTTGAAGAGAGCAACAGCGATTATTCGCTTGATGAGATTATGACAATAGCCTCGATTATTCAGGCTGAGGCGGCAAATGTTGACGATATGTACAACGTATCTTCAATTCTTCACAACCGTCTGACTGCCGACGTTGATATGGGCGTTTCAAATCTCGGACTTGATTCAACAAAGTTCTATCCTTACAGAAGTGCCCTTGATGTTCCTGCAAGCGAGGGCAAGAATTACACCAGCAAGTACGATACCTACAATAAATCAGGACTACCCGCAGGTCCTATCTGCAACCCCGGAATGGACGCAATCCTTGCGGCTATCAATCCGAACGATACAGGCTACTATTACTTCTGCCACGATAAGGACGGAAACGCTTACTACGCTTCCACAATCTATGAACACGAAGCAAATCTGGAGTATATACAATGATAAAGAAACCTGAAATTTTGTCACCGGCAGGCGATCCGGAGTGCCTTGATTCGGCGCTGAAATTCGGTGCAGATGCAGTTTTTCTCGCAGGAAAAATGTTCGGAATGAGGTCTGCTCCGCAGAATTTTGACAACACACAGCTAAAGCTTGCGTGTGAAAAGGCTCACGCACTCGGCAAAAAGATTCACGTCACCTGTAACGTTCTGCCGCACAATAAAGAACTTGAATTTCTGCCTGACTTTTTAAGCTATGCGCAGGAATGCGGAGTTGACGCTCTGATAATTGCCGACCTCGGTGTTTTTGAGGCGGCAAAGCGTTATGCTCCCAAGGTAGCACGCCATATTTCAACGCAGGCTGGCGTTACAAACTACGCAACGGCAAATATGCTCTACAATATGGGTGCTTCAAGAGTGGTACTTGCAAGGGAAATTCCGCTTGACGAAATTGCAGAAATGCGTGCGAAAACTCCTCCCGAGCTTGAAATTGAGTGTTTT
>CAMBNE010000230.1 GCA_945868935.1 uncultured Clostridia bacterium | reverse complement strand
AGATTTTGTGTTCCTGTCGCAGAAATTCGGAGGTAAACAATATGGATTTTACAAATAAAACAGCCGTAGTAACAGGCGGCTCAAGAGGAATCGGTCTTGCAATCGCAACAAAGCTTGCTCAGGGCGGCGCAAACATTGCAATTCTTTATGTAGGCGACGAGAGCGAGGGTATCAAGGCTAAGGAAGAGCTTTCACAGTACGGCACAAAGGTTGAGCAGTATTTCTGCGACGTTTCCGACTTTGAGGCTTCACAGAAGGTAGTTGAAACGGTTATCGAGGAGTTCGGCGGAATTGATTTCCTCATCAACAACGCAGGAATCACACGTGACAAGCTTATTCTCAATATGGACGAGAAGGACTTTGACGCAGTAATCGGCGTAAACCTCAAGGGTACTTTCAATATGATTAAGCACACCTACAAGCACTTTATGAAGAAGCGTTTCGGCAGAATCGTAAGCACATCTTCAATTGTAGGTCTTAACGGCAACGCAGGACAGGCTAACTATTCCGCATCAAAGGCAGGAATTATCGGACTTACAAAGTCCGTTGCAAAGGAGCTTGCAGGCAGAGGCGTTACAGCTAACGCAGTTGCTCCCGGCTATATCGGAACAGATATGACAAACGTGCTTTCCGACAAGGTTAAGGACGCTATGAAGGCACAGATTCCGGCAAAGCGCATCGGTACTCCCGACGACGTTGCAAACGTTGTAGCATTCCTTTGCTCCGACGAAGCAGCTTACGTTACAGGCGAAGTTATCCGTGTAGACGGCGGCCTTGCTATGTAAGTCGCCCCTTAATTGTTTTTATAATTGTTAATTTTCTCGTTGGAGGTAAATATGAGCAGAAGAGTAGTAGTAACAGGACTTGGAGCAATCACTCCCGTCGGCAATGATGTTGACACAATGTGGAAAAACCTTGTTGACGGCGTTTGCGGTATTGAAACAATCACAGAGTTTGACACAAGCGATTTAAAGGTTCACATTGCGGGTACTGTAAAGGACTTTGAGCCTGAAAAGTACATTGAAAAAAGAGAAGTAAGAAAGCTTGACCTTTACACACAGTACGCTCTTGCGGCTGCACAGCAGGCTGTTGACGACAGCGGTATTATGGGCAAGATTGACGAAAACCGTTTCGGCGTTTACATAGGCGCAGGTATCGGCGGACTTCACACCTTTGAAAAGAATACAATCGCTATGGAAAAGGGCGGTGCAAAGAAGGTTTCTCCGTTCTTCATTCCTATGATGATCGGCAACATCGCAACAGGCAACGTTGCTATCCGCTTTAACGCAAAGGGCGCTTCACTTTCAGTAATCAGCGCTTGTGCAACAGGTACAAACTCAATCGGCGAGGCTTTCCACGCAGTAAAGGACAGCTATGTTGACGCTGTAATCGCAGGCGGCACCGAGGCTGTTATTTCTCCGCTCACAATCGCAGGCTTCCAGAACATCAAGGCTCTTTCAACAAATCCCGACCCGAAAAAGGCTTCACGTCCGTTTGATAAGGACCGTGACGGCTTTATTATGGGCGAGGGCGCAGGTATGCTTATTCTTGAAGAGTACGAGCACGCAAAGGCAAGAGGTGCAAAGATTTACGCTGAATTCTGCGGCTACGGCAACACCTGTGACGCTCACCACGTAACTGCTCCCGACCCCGAGGGTGCAGGACTTGCAAGAGCAATTGAAATTGCGTTCAAGGAGGCTGACGTTCCCGATGATGCAGAAATCTATATCAACGCACACGGCACAAGCACACACTTAAACGATTTAACAGAAACAATGGCTATCAAAACCGCTCTCGGTCAGAAGGCTTATAATGCTAACATCAGCTCTACAAAGTCAATGACAGGTCATATGCTCGGCGCAACAGGCGCAGTAGAGGCAATTGCCGCAATCAAGGCTCTTGACGAGGGCATTATTCCTCCGACAATCAACCTTGACGAGCCTGACGAGGAGCTTGACCTCAACTACACTCCCAACAAGGCTGTTAAGCGCAATGTAAACGTTGCGGCTTCAACAAACCTTGGTTTCGGCGGTCACGACGCTTGCGTTGTATTCAAAAAGATTTAACTTGAAAGAGTCAGAAAGGGATAGCTTATGTATAATTTAGATGAAATAAAAGAATTTATCAGTCTTCTTGAAGATTCCTCACTCTCTGTTTTTGAAATTCAGAAAGAGGACGGCTCGAAAATCCGTCTTGAAAAGGCTCAGCCTGCTCAGCAGATTGTAAATACAATCCCCGTTGCAAACGGCGTTGCGGCTCCTGCACCCGTTGCACCTGCTGCTGTTGAGTCAGCTCCCGCCGCTCCTGCGGCACCCGTTGCCGACAATTCAAAGACAATTGACGCTCCCATCGTTGGCGTTTTCTATGCTGCTTCCGCTCCGGGAAAGGCTCCCTATGTAAGCGCAGGCAAAAGGGTCAGGAAGGGTGACGTTGTCTGCATTATCGAGGCTATGAAGTGTATGAACGAAATTCAGGCTGAAGAGGACGGCGAAATCGTTGAAATTCTCGTAAAGGACGGCGAGCTTGTGGAATACGGTCAGCCGCTGTTTAAAATCAACTGATATTAATATAAATATTCAACATTGACGCAGGGACACGGCGTGACGTGTCCGCATAAATTGCAACGCAATTTATGTTAATCACCGACTTATACAGTCAAAATGAAAAGGAAATATAGCTATGCTTAATCAGGAAGAAATCAAAAAAATACTCCCTCACCGTGACAATATGCTCCTTGTTGAAGAGGCTGAAAGCGTAGACGAAAATACGGCAAAGGGTAGATATACAATCAAAGGCGACGAGTTCTTTTTGCAGGGACATTTCCCCGGCAACCCTGTTGTTCCGGGCGTTATCCTCTGCGAAATGATGGGACAGGCAAGCTGTTGCCTGCTTGCAGACAAGGTTAAAAACTGTACGCCGTATTTTACAAAGATGAACAACGTAAAGTTCAAAAATCCCGTAAAGCCGGGTGATACCCTTGAAAGCGTATGCACTCTGACAAAGAGCAGAGGCGCATTTTACTTCATTGACGCTAAGGGTTATGTTGACGGCAAGCTGTGCGTAAGCGCTGAGCTGTCGTTTGCTCTTGTTGAGAATAAGTAATTTTAGTTTATTGTTTGTATCTGTAGGGAACGGTCTTGACCGTTCCGCAGAATTAAGGCAAATATTTATAAGTATCGGAACGGTCAAGACCGTTCCCTACATTTGATTAGGTATTATACTAACAGAAGAATTAAGGGATAGTTTTCCTGTAATTATTAGTATTTACCGTAATAAAATTGGAAGTGAAAAGATGTTTTCTAAAATTCTGA
>CAMBNE010000229.1 GCA_945868935.1 uncultured Clostridia bacterium | reverse complement strand
GTTCGCCGCTACAATCATTAACTTCATATTCTATATAATATAGTTATCTGCACCCTTATTAATAATATCCGCAATTGTGATTTTATCAACTACTCCGCAGATAGCCTTGTAAAGCTCTTCCCAGACAAACAGAGTACTGCAATTCTCTCTGCGTTCGCAGGTGTTCATATCGCCGTCAAGGCACGAAACAGGCGCAAGACTGCCCTCGGTAAGACGCAGAATCATTCCTACTGTATAATATTCGGGCTTATGCGTTAGGCGATAGCCGCCGTTTGAACCACGTGTGCTGATGACAAAACCTGCCTTTGTAAGCACCGTAATAATCTGTTCAAGGTATTTAAGCGACAAATTCTGACGTTTTGCAATATCCTTAAGCGAGATGTTTTCGCCGTTATCGTTCTGCGCTAAATCTACCATAAGCCTGACTGCGTAGCGACCCTTTGTTGAAATTTTCAAGTCATCACCTTAATTCATATATAATTACTATGATTTAAGAATATCACAATATTCACGCCTTGTCAATTATGCGTAGCCGAAAATAAAAAATAAAGTCGGAATAGTAAACACAGAGCAAATCTGCGATACAAGAGCCATACTTGCACCTGTTTCGGGATTTTCGCCGTATGCCGACGGCATTATGACAGTATTTAAACCGAGCGGCATTGCGTGAGCACATAGCGTTGCAATTATTATTTCCTGCGGAGTGTTCAACAGCTTTAAAACAGTGACAACAACGGCAGGCAACGCAACAAGCCTTATTCCTGCAACAACATAGGTCTGCCAGTGCCTGAACAGCTCGGGCAGTCTGTAGCCGCCGATAACAAAGCCTGTCAGAATCATAGCAATCGGCGACATACAGCCTGCCGCAGATGAAATTACCGAGGTGACAAGCTCGAATTTCGGAAGATTGAGCAATCCGAGCGCCGCACCGATAAACAGCGACACAAAAATCGGATTTAAAAATGTTTTAAATGAAAACACCCTGCCGCTGTTTGGAACGAGCCACGCAATTCCGATTGAATAGGTAAACATATTCAGCGGAAGTGTGAACATAAGATAGTCGAAAAGCTCAATGCTGTCTGCTCCGTAAATTCCCGAAACCATTGCAGTACCGACAAAGCCGAAGTTTGAAACTGCGATTGAGTACCTGTAGATTTTCTGAAGATACGGCGTTTTGCCGAGAAATCCACTGACTATGAAAGCGACAAGAATACAAAACGCAAGAATCACTGCGCTGTAGGCTATGAACACCCACTTATGGGTGATGTTTTCTATCGTGCAGTTTGTCCGAAAAGTATTGATTACAACGGCAGGCATTAAAATTCTATTTTCAAGCCTTGAGAATACGGTTGACGCTTCCCTCGGGAGTAAATTAAGCCTGCATAGAATAAATCCGATAAGGATAAAAGAAAACAGAACGGCAATCTGAAAAATCACCGACGTGAATATGTTCATTGTACCGCCTCCGAAAATTTTAATAATATGTATCAGCAGTCAGACATATTATTTGCAGAAAATTTTCGATTATCACTTAAGCAAGCTATTATATCAAAAGCAAAAAGACGCCCGTAACCGAGCGCCTTAGCTTTAAGCGTGTTTATTATTCCGAAAGGCTGTCAATAAAATTCTGCCAGTCCTCATCGGTTGCGTTGCATTTTATCGCCGTTCTCAGAGCCTTGTGTACAATTTTGTTACTGTTAATGTATTCAAGCAAATCCTCAGCCAACGACAGGGATTTTTTCGACTTTGCCGCCAAATCAAGCATTAACACCTTTTCTTCTTCACTGAGCATAAGCGCATCTGCAATTTTCATCAGAACAGGATATGTCGGTGCGGCACGTTTTCCCTTTTCCATACTGGAAACATATACGGCAGAAACACCAATCATACTTGCAAGTCCACGAAGTGAAATATGCTTTTGTGTTCTTTTTTTGTAAATGAACGAGCCGAATGTCTTTTCCATATATTTTTATCACCCGTAATTAATTTAATTAATAAATTTATTTGCAGGGGGTATTTTTTTGATAAATAAAACATAATTTTTCTATTTACATAATATTTTACCTTATAACAAAAACAAATAAATTTAGTCAATAATATTGTTTTTCGTTGCTTTTTGTTGCTTACTGTCGAAAAATGTGATATTATATACTCAACAAAAAATATCATTGCATAATCAATATTATCGAGGTTGCTATGGATAATAAATTATCAATACTGCTTGTTGAAGATGACCAATTCGCCTGCAAACAAATAATTAATCTTGCCGATAATTCCGACGATTTAATTCTTGTCGGAGTGACAAACAACGCCTTCAAAGCGCTTGACTATATCCGTGACACCTTGCCTGACGTTGTAATTCTTGATTTGGAGCTTCATCAGGGCAGCGGAAGCGGACTGAATGTTTTAAGCGGAATCAAGGATATGTCGCTTTGCAGGGTGCCGTATATTCTGATAACCACCAACAATTCAAGTGCGGTGACTTACGAAACTGCAAGACAGCTTGGTGCTGACTACATTATGTCTAAGCATCAGGATGGGTACAGTGAAAAGTCGGTAATTGATTTTCTGCGAATGCTTGCTCCCGTTATCAAGAGCAGAAAACAAACTCACAAAGACGATTTGGAAGAAGTTGAATCACCTGCATACTATCAAAAGAGAATCACACGGCGCATTATTGCGGAGCTTAATCTCATCGGTGTAAATCAGAAATCAGTCGGATATAAATACCTGACTGACGCAATTGTGATTACAATTAAAGAGCCTACGCAGAACCTTTGCAGTATTATCGCCAAAAAGTACGGCAAAACCGAATGCAGTGTTGAACGTGCAATGCAAAACGCTATTAACCGTGCGTGGGCAACGTCGTGCATTGACGACTTGCTTGCAAACTACACCGCAAAAATCAGTTCGTCAAAGGGCGTTCCGACGCTTACCGAATTCATATTTTACTACGCAAACAAGATTAAAAATGAGTATTAAAAAACAAGCCGCATTGTTAAATGCGACCTGTTTAGATTTTACTGTTATATAGTCTTCATAAAGCCATCAACCGCAAAAAAGATTAAGGAACCATGTCCAGAAGTCACTCATAATACGAACCTCCTTTTCTGAATTTTCTATACTAAAATTTTATGAAAAGGAGGTCTTTTTTTAAATTAATTCGTATTGTCAGTTTTTCGTTGTAATCAGGATGTATATGTTGACGTAAACGCCGTATATGGGCAACACACGAAATAAAATATTTTAATTTTCTCAGACAAATCAATTATTATCGGAGGGATAAAATGCCGGGTGTTATTTTCAAGTACTTT
>CAMBNE010000228.1 GCA_945868935.1 uncultured Clostridia bacterium | reverse complement strand
ACTTCTGTATTAGAAATAGTCGTAATAATTTGAAATCCATGTGAAAAATATTGAAAAACGATATAATTTGTGGTATACTAAAACAGTTAATACAATGGGTAAGGAGGGCATTTATTTGGCTGATATCATAAATCCGGCTGATAAACTGTCTGAAAAGCAATCTGAGTATATGAAACTGATTGCTGAAATTATGGAAATTAGAAAAAGAGGCGAAAAACCGCTCGCTTTTGTAAGAACATACGGCTGTCAGCAGAATGTTGCAGACAGCGAAAAAATAAAAGGTATGCTTGCACAGTCAGGATTTGATTTTGTTGACGCTCCAGACGATGCAGATTTTATTCTTTTTAACACCTGCGCAGTCAGAGAACACGCTGAGGACAGAGTATTCGGAAATGTAGGCGCACTCAAAAACCTGAAAAGAAAGCATCCTCAGATTTTAATTGCATTGTGCGGCTGTATGATGGAGCAGGAGCATATTGCAAACAGAATATATAACAGTTTTCCGTTTGTCGGACTTGTATTCGGTACGCACTCACTGCACCACTTTCCAGAGCTTATGTATAATTCACTTGTCAACGGAAAGCGTATTATAGAGCGTGGAAACGATGATAATAAGCTCTACGAAGGCATTCCCGTAAGGCGTGACGGCAGCTTTAAAGGCTGGCTGCCGATTATGTACGGCTGTAACAATTTCTGTACCTATTGCATTGTTCCTTATGTAAGAGGCCGTGAGCGCAGTCGTGATAAGAACATAATCATCTCCGAAGCAAGAGAGATGATTCAAAGCGGCTATAAAGATATAACCCTGCTCGGTCAGAATGTAAATTCTTATGGCAAAAACTTACCTGACGGAGTGAACTTTGCAAAGCTGTTAAGTGAAATCGATTCAATTGACGGCGATTACTGGTTAAGATTTATGACTTCTCATCCGAAGGACTGTTCAAAGGAGCTTATTGATACAATCGCAAACGGAACGCACATAAGTAAGCATCTTCACTTGCCGTTCCAAAGCGGCTCTGACCGAATTTTAAAGGCTATGAACAGGCATTACGACCGAAAAAAATACCTTGAAATTGTTAATTACGCCAAAGAAAAAATTGAAGACGTATCACTTACAAGCGACATAATTGTAGGTTTCCCCGGTGAAACTTACGAGGATTTCAAGGAAACACTTTCACTTATTAAAGAGGTTGAATTTACATCTCTGTTTACATTCATCTTTTCACCCAGAGTCGGCACTCCTGCCGAGAAAATGGACGACCCCATACCTTATGAAGAAAAGTCAAAGTGGTTCAGAGAACTTCTTGATGTTCAGGAGGAGATTGCGGCAAAACGCTGTTCTTCAATGGTTGGAAGAATCGAAAAGGTTCTTATCGAGAGCGAAACAGGCAAAAATGATGAATTAACAGGCAGGACAAGCGGTAACATAATTGTTGAGCTTAAAGCACCTGCCAACTTAATCGGAACATTTCAAAACGTTAAGATTACAAAAGCACGTAACTGGATTCTCAAGGGAGAATTAGTATAAATAAAAATACGGAGGTAAAATTATGGATATTATTACACTGGCAAGAGAACTCGGAAAGGCAATTCAGAAGGAAGAATCATACATCAGATTGCAGGAGGTTCAGGCTAAGGCAGACGCTGATACTGAGCTTCAGAGCTTAATCGGTGAATTTAACCTTAAGAGAATGTCAATCAATAACGAGGCTTCAAAAAAGGAAAGAGATCAGGACAAGCTTGCACAGCTTAACACTGAAATGAGAGGAGTTTACTCAAAGATTATGTCAAATGAAAATATGATTGCTTACAACGATGCAAAGGAAGAATTTGATGTTGTTGCAAACAGAGTGCTTGCAATTGTTCAGCAGTCCTGTGAGGGTGCAGATCCAGAAACTGCAGATTATTCACAGTCATCATGTTCGGGCAGCTGTGAAAGCTGCGGCGGCTGCCACTGATTTGATTCAGATTATATAAAAAGGGTGTGAGATTATGGCGGAGTTATCTCCGATGATGAAACAGTATTTTAGAATTAAAGAAGAAAATAAGGACAGCATTTTGTTCTTTCGTCTTGGAGATTTCTACGAAATGTTCTATGATGATGCAAAGCTTGCGTCAAAAGAGCTTGAACTCACACTTACGGGTCGTGACTGCGGTCAGGACGAACGTGCGCCTATGTGCGGCGTTCCTTTTCACAGTTGTGAGGGTTACATAGCCCGACTTGTGGCAAAGGGTTACAAAGTAGCTATTTGCGAGCAGACTGAAGACCCTGCAAAGGCAAAGGGGCTTGTTAAGCGTGACATAATCCGTGTTATCACACCAGGTACAGTTATGGAGTCGAGTATGCTCGACGAAAGCAAAAACAACTACATCTGCTGTATGTTTGCCAAGAGCAAGCATATTGGTATTTGTTTTTGCGATATTTCTACAGGAGAATTATATGCTACCGAGATTTCAGGCAAGGATTCATATAATGTTCTCACAAGTCAGCTTGCAAGCTATAATCCAAGGGAAATTCTTATCGGCGGAGATATTGTAAAATTAAAGGAGCTTCCTAAATTTATAAAGTCAAAGCTTTCCGCAGGCGTTGAAATGCTTGAAGATGATAAGTTTGATTATGATCTTTGCAAAAATGCTGTTACAGAACATTTCAAAGAAGAATCTGAAAGTGTAGCTGACAGCGAGGTGCTTGTATCGTCAATCGGTGCTTTGCTCTCGTACCTTAAGGATACGCAGAAAAGCGGACTTGAACGAATAAATCACATTGAGCTTTACAGCGAAAGTCAGTATATGCGCCTTGATTACAACACACAGCGCAACCTTGAGCTTACGCAGACAATGCTGACAAAAGAAAAGCGTGGGTCGCTGTTGTGGGTTATTGATAAGACTAAGACAGCTATGGGCAAAAGGCTTATCCGTTCGTGGCTTGAGCACCCTCTGATGAATATTTCATCAATCAATAACCGTCAGTCTGCCGTTGAGGAGCTTGTAAATAACACAATGCTCCGACTTGAAATCACCGACAATATATCGGGTATTTTCGACATTGAAAGACTGATGACAAAAATCGTCTACGGTTCGGCAAATGCAAGAGATTTGCGTTCGCTTTGCTCGGCTATTCAGAATCTTCCGAGAATTTCAGAGCTTATTTCAGATTGTAACGCATCATATCTGAAAAAGATTTATCGTGATATTGACATTCTTGAAGATATATTCAGCCTGATTGACAGTGCAATTGTTGAAGAACCTCCCTTTACTATACGAGAGGGCGGAATGATAAAGCGAGGATATAACGAGGAGCTTGATTCCGTAACGGGCGATATGAATAA
>CAMBNE010000227.1 GCA_945868935.1 uncultured Clostridia bacterium | reverse complement strand
AAAGAATTTATTGCCGCATTTACCGCCGCAGACTGAACAAGCACGTCTGCACAGTATGCGTCCTTTTCAATCATACCCCTAATTCCTCTGACCTGACCTTCGATTCTGTTTAGGCGGTTTATCAGCTTTTTCTTTTCCTCATCTGTCCTGTGTGTATTCTTTTCGCAGGATTCTTTATTACATGACATATTAATCACCATAGCCTTTCAGACAACAAATAGTTTATTAAAAATCACCAGTTTAACCTGCGTTGTCTGAACAGGCGTGTATGGTGATTTCTGCCATCTCAAAATTTTGCCAAAGGCAAATTTTGAGGGCAATATAATTATTAATAGTGTGATTTTTCACACTATTTCTCCTTTAACCGTATTTACACATTTATAATATACCCTATGGGGGTATATGTCAATATAAATTATAAAAAACCGACATAACCTTTACAGCTATGTCGGCGTGTTGATTTCTATACATATTATAATAGCTCTATGGCTTTTGCGATAATCTCTGCGTGATCGAATGCGAGCTTATCTTTACTTATATACTCGATTTTTCCGTTTTCGTATTTGAAGGATATAATGCAATCGCCATTATCAAGCGTAATTATCTGATTTTTAACTGTCAGGTCAAACCATTCTGCGTTTTTTGCGTCATCTCCTGCAAGTGCTTTACATTCGGTAAAATTAACCTTGCAAAGATACGCTTGCGTAACAACCCAGCCACGAGGATCTCTGTCGGGTTTGCTGAACAGACCGATAGGGGAGATAAATTCGGAATTAACGCCGGTTTCTTCAAGCAATTCTCTGTGTGCGGTTTCTTCCATAGTTTCCGTTTGGCGTGAAAATCCGCCCGGCAACGCCCATATATTTATAAACGGGTGTCCGCCTCTTTGTATCAAAAGCAACTTTTTCCGTTCGCCTTTTAAGCCGATAACAACAATATCTGCTGTAAGATAAGGTCTCGGATAGTTCTTTTCTTTATATTTTTCTAAAAATTCTTCTTCGGTCAAGCCGTTTTTATCTCTAATTTTATCCATAATCTCTTCCTAAAAAAGAATCGGCTGCGGTAAAACAGCCGATTCGATTAAACAAAACTCAAGTTGATTAGAAATCAACTTCTGTATCATAATAGCAGCACTTGAGGAGCTTCTCCATCTCTTCAACAGAGGGCTGACGGGGGTTAGAGCCTGTGCAAGCGTCTGCAATGGCATTGACAGCAATGTCGTGAAGTCTCTCAAGGAATACATCCTCGGGAACAAAACCGTTTTCGGTCGGATAGCTGTCTGCACCGTAGTTCTTAATGCAATGCGGAATGTTAAGCTCGTCGTTCATCTTACGAAGATAAGCAATCAAAGCCGCAACCTTTTCATCATCGGAAGCTGATTTGTCGCAGATACCCATATAATCAACGATTACGCCGTAACGCTTTTTAGCTGTTTCGTCCTTTGCGTTGAATGCGATAACCTTGGGAAGATACATAGCGTTTGCAGCACCGTGAATAATGTGAGCGCCGTAGTCTGCAAATGCAGCGCCTGTTTTATGTGCCATTGAGTGAACGATACCGAGAAGTGCGTTTGAGAAAGCCATACCTGCAAGGCATTGAGCGTTATGCATACGGTCTCTTGCGTCCATATCGCCGTTATATGACGGAACAAGGTCTTTCATAATCATCTCGATTGCGTGAATTGCAAGCGGGTCCGAATAATCGCTGTTAGCTGTTGAAACATAAGCCTCAATAGCGTGTGTCATTGCGTCCATACCTGTATGAGCTACAAGCTTTTTCGGCATTGTTTCAGCGAGCTCGGGATCAACGATAGCAACGTCGGGTGTGATTTCAAAGTCAGCTATAGGATATTTAATGCCCTTTGAATAGTCTGTGATGATTGAGAACGCAGTAACTTCTGTTGCAGTACCTGAGGTTGAAGAAACAGCGCAGAAATGAGCCTTTTTACGAAGCTCGGGAAGTCCGAATACCTTGCACATATCCTCAAATGTGCACTCGGGATATTCATATTTAATCCACATTGCCTTTGCAGCGTCGATAGGAGAACCACCGCCGATTGCAACAATCCAGTCGGGTTGGAAGTCTATCATAGCCTGTGCGCCACGCATAACGGTCTCAACAGAGGGGTCTGATTCAATTCCGTCAAAAATTTTAACTTCCATACCTGCTTCTTTAAGGTATGCTTCAGCCTTGTCAAGGAAGCCGAAACGCTTCATTGAACCGCCGCCGACACAAATAATTGCTTTTTTGCCCTTAAAAGTCTTAAGAGCCTCGAGCGAACCTTTACCGTGATAAAGGTCTCTTGGAAGAGTAAATCTTGCCATAATTTTTGCCTCCTAAAAAATGTGAATTGTAAAGCAAAACGCTTTGTTTAACAAAACAAATGATTGATAATTGTTTAACAATCACTTATGATATTATTATAGCATTTTTAAAAATAATTACAATACTTTTTTATGAAGTTTTTATGTTTTTTTGTGTGAAAATATGTTAAAATAATTTTGAATTAAATTTCACGGGCGGATAAAATGGAAACGATAAAAATTGTAAAATCCAACAGAAAAACTTTTTCTCTTGAAGTGAAGCGAGACGGCTCGGTTATTTTGCGTGCACCGATATTTGCAAGCAACAGGCAAATTGAAGAATTTTATAATAAAAATAAAGCTTGGCTTGAAAATCATATAATTGAAAATGAAAAGAGAACGGAGGAAAGTAGGTTTTATCCTGCTTTTACCGAAGATGAAATCAAAGCTCTTAAAGAAAGGGCAAAGCAGTATATTCCGCAACGGGTAGAATATTGGGCTGAAATAATCAGCGTGAAATACAATTTCGTTTCAATCAGAGCACAGAAAACACGGTGGGGAAGCTGCTCGTCAAAGGGCAATCTCAATTTTAACTGCCTTTTAATGCTTACCGATACAGAGGCTATCGATTATGTCATAATTCATGAGCTTTGCCATATTAAAGAGCTCAACCATTCAAAGCGTTTTTGGTCGCTTGTAGAAACTTATATGCCGAATTATAAAGAAGTGCAAAAGCGCATTAAAAGTATGGAGCTGGAAATATTTTCAAGGCTTGAAAAAATAAACCAAGCAAAAAAATAAAGCCTGTCAAAAGACAGGCTTTTGGTGGTTGCGGGGGTGGGACTTGAACCTCACGACCTCCGGGTTATGAGCCCGACGAGCTACCAACTGCTCTACCCCGCGATATTTACTTTTCTCAAGTGCTCAAATATAATACTACAAATCTATCGAATTGTCAATAGTTTTTTTATTTGAATAATAATTATAAGAATGTTTTGTCTGTTTAAGCATAAACAATTTATAAAAATA
>CAMBNE010000226.1 GCA_945868935.1 uncultured Clostridia bacterium | reverse complement strand
TTCAAGCAACTGTCCCGTAAGCTCCTTTTTAAGTTCCTGAGCCTCTTCCTCATACTTTGGCAACAGCGAAACCGACTTGATATAAACAAGGCGTGACGCCATTGTGAGGAACTCAGACTCGATATCCATCTGATTTTCCTGCATACGGTTAATCTGTTCCATATACTGCTCCAGAAGCTCGGAAATCTGAATATCGTAAATATCTATTTTATTTTTTGAAATCAAAGTAAGTAACAGATCAAGCGGCCCTTCAAATACGGGCAGCTTATACTGCAGCTGCGTTTCCATATGCCGCCCTCCTTAATTTAGTGAACGAAAAGTCTGAACGGCAATGAAGAAAGCCAGCTTAAACCGTCAAAAATTCCGTTTGTTGCCCAATTGAGAACGGGAGAAAGTACTCCTAAATAGATAAGCACAAAAATTGCTATGAAAAAAATCTGCTGATATCTGTAGAAAAAGTTTACTGCTCTGTCGGGCAGAAACAGGAAAAGCACCTTTGAGCCGTCGAGAGGCGGAATCGGAATGAGGTTAAACACTGCAAGACCGATATTGCACGAAATGTAGAAACTCAAAAATGTTCTGACAAATCCGCCTATATCGGTAACTAAAAATCCGAATGCAAAATAGAACAGAGCATTATAAATAAGAAGTCCTGCAAATGCCGCAACAAGGTTTGCAATCGGTCCCATAATTGCGGTTACAGCCATACCGAGCTTTGGATTTTTAAAATTTCTCGGGTCAACAGGAACAGGCTTTGCCCAGCCGAAGCCGAACAAAAGCAGGCACAATGCACCCAGAGGGTCAATGTGGCTTAAGGGATTGAGTGAAAGTCTGCCCCTGTACTTTATAGCCTTGTCGCCGAGGAGTGAAGCTGTAAAGGCGTGAGCCCACTCGTGAAACGGCAGAATGAGAAATACAATGAGCAGAACTGCGAGAATTTCCGCTACAATTGACGCAAAATCAAAATTACCTCTTAAAAGCTGAAATAGCATAGAATTCCTCCGAAATCAGTATAGAAATAATTAAGTAATTGCAGAGAACAATCCCTGCGTTGTTGCTAATTCAAATCAGTCAGCATATACAAGGAATGACACAGGGGTCATTCCCTACGTTCTGAATGTATACTTAAAATATATTATATAATAAATTAATGAAAAAAACAAGTTAAGAAATTTTGAAAAAACACTTGCAATTTCTTTGATTTTCTGTTATTATAACAAAGTTAGAAAAATTATTTGCAAATTTAAGGAGGTGCAGACGCATGGCAAAATGTGAATTCTGCGGTAAGGATGTAAAGTTCGGCATCAAGGTATCTCACTCTCACAGACGTTCCAACAGAACATGGAAGCCCAACGTACAGCGTGTTAAGGCTATTGTTGACGGTTCTCCGAAGCGTGTATATGCTTGCACCCGTTGCTTACGTTCAGGTAAGGTTACCAGAGCTAACTAATTACTGATTACTAAATGAAAACCGCTCCACTTTTGTGGGGCGGTATTTTTTGTGGGGCGGTATTTTTTGTGCGTTTGTTTTAATTTACTCAGTTATTTCAATCAGATTGTTTTCAAAACCCAGTACACAGCTTTCGTAATATCCGTCGCCGGTTACTCTCGGACCGCTTATTACGCTGTAGCCGTCAGATTTCAATTGTTCAGTGAGCTTATCAACGTTTTCCCTGCTACCTACGCTGAAAGCAAGATGTGCATAACCCGTTTTAGCCAGAGCTTTATCATCAACTGCTACATCAGGCTTTGACATTATTTCAAGCCTTGCACCACCGTTAAAAGAAAGAAAATACGACTGAAAGCCTGTTTTTATGTTGTGGTATTTTTCATTTGACTTGGCGCTAAAATATTTTTCAAAAAATTCTTTTGCACCTTCAAGGTTATCAACATACAGTGCAATATGTTCAATTCTGAATTCAGACATATTCTTATTTTTCTTTCTCAAAAACTACTACTCCGCACTCGTAAGGGTGGTCAAGGTATACACACTCTTTTTCTTTTGAACGGTGACGAAGTGTTTTTAGTATAATTAAGGCATCTCCTCCGCCGGCTGCAATCATAATCCAGAAAACCAAAAACAGTAAGAAGCTGTTGCAATAAATCGCAATAATCGCAGGAATAAAGCCTACTATAATGGTCGGCATAGCCGCACCGATTATGTACTGCCACTTTGCAAGCGTATCGCTGCAGGTGCAATAAGGCGTAAGCATTTTCCAGACTATTCCGAATTCAATTGATTTAAAATGCTTTTTTGCAAAGGCTGCCCAGGTTATTCCGTGTATTAATTCGTGAATTACCGTAAGCAGAATCATTGCAAAAAACATTACTGCTAATCCGATTAAGCCGTAACCGAATGAAAAACGACTTATATTCACTACAAAATACCATCCCATAAATCCAACCAGAAACGGCAGCATAATAATAAGAGCGTACATATTTGCTTTGGTAACGCTGAAAGTCAAGTCCGATTTAATGTAATCCTTTGCATACATTTCTTCGCACTTAGCGTCAAATACTTCTTTCCGTTTTTGTTCTGCTGGAGTAAGCTGTCTGTTATTATCCAAAATATTCATTCCTTTTTATGTAGTACAGATATAATACCATATATAAGCAATAAATGCAATAATTGACACTATCAGCAAGTGATGATACAATGATTTTAATGAAAGGAATGATTTTTTTGAGTAAGATTGAAAACGACACATCTCTTTTTGATAATATTGACGAAATGCTTAATTCTGAACAAATAATTGAAGTTCTTAAAACACTTCAGAAAAAACAGCCCGAAATTTATTGCGGCAAGGGTGAATTTAAAAAACTGATTATTGAATTTAAAAATAATATTTCTGAAAAAGAATTATCTGATATACTAAAAAAATATAAAGGTTTTGTTCTGCCGCAGGAATATAGGGATTTACTGAAATTCAGCAACGGAATATGCTTTTTTGAATACGGCGATGCTTTGCTTTTAAGCCTTGAAGAAGCATTTGAGCTTTCTGACGAAGAGTGGCTTGAGCAGGGTTATTTAAAGATTGCAAGAGCGAATGAAGATGATATCTATATGAAATGTGACGACTCAGACCGCAATATTTATTTTTCGGCAGAAGGTTTCGGTGAATTAACGCCGCTTAATATGTCGTTTACCGCATTTTTAGAAGCTTCATTGATTTCGGGATTTTCATATTTCTGGCTCTGGGGTACAAAGGATTATGATTTGTATTGAATAAATGCTGAATAATGCTTTATCCTTTCGATTCCCAATCCGCTTAGCCAAAAAAGAAAGACACCCCATTTGGTGTCTTTTCTTTTTGGAGCGGATGATGTATGTTCATCTG
>CAMBNE010000225.1 GCA_945868935.1 uncultured Clostridia bacterium | reverse complement strand
ATTTTGTTTTTAACTATATTTTACAATATTTTCTAAAAAAGTAAAGACTTTTTTAAAAACTGTATAAACAACAATAAAAATGTAAATTTTTCAAGTTTTACATTTTTATTGCAATTTCAGCCGTTATGTAGTATGATATATTATGTATAATACTATTTAAAGCGTAAGAATTTTTCAACTGTAAAGGGTTAAATAAGGAGCAAATTGTGTTTGGATATTTGCAGATTCAAAAAAGCGAACTGCTTGTACGTGAGTTTGAGGCATATAAATCCGTATATTGCGGTTTGTGCAAACAAATGGGAAAGGATTATTCGTTCCTTACCCGATTAAGCTTAAGCTACGACTGCACATTTTATGCAATGCTTCTTATGTCCGTATCACGAACCTGTAAAGGGTTTATAGACGGCAGATGCACCTTTAATCCGCTGAAAAAGTGCAAATTTGCCTTGTGTGAAAGCGATTGCTACAGCAAAGCGTCTGCTTTTTCCGTGATTTCCGTTTTTTATAAGCTAAAGGACGATTTAAAAGACGAGGGCTTTTTCAGAAAGCTTTTAACAAGATTATTGCTTTTGTTTTTTTCGCACTGGCAGAAGAAAGCCGTAAAAAAATATCCCGATATTGATAAGTATATTTCCGAAATGACCGCTTTGCAGGCAGAAGCCGAGGCAGACGAAAACTGCTCGGTTGATATGGCGGCTCACCCGACTGGATATATGCTTGCAAATGTTTTTGCACTCGAAGCCGAAAACGACACAGACAAACGTGTTTTTTATGAATTTGGCTATCATCTCGGCAGGTGGATATATTTGGTTGACGCCGCCGATGATATTAAAAAGGATAAAAAGAAACACAATTTCAATCCGTTTATTTCTTTAAAGGAAGAATACACAGAGGAACGGATTGTATCTGCGCTCAATCAATCGCTTGCAAGAGCGTATGACGCTTATAATTTAATTGATATAAAGGATTTCAGAGGGATTCTCGACAATATGCTTTTGCTCGGCTTGCCCTCTGTTCAAAACAAAGTAACCGATAATTTAAGCGGAGGTAATAATGAATAATCCATACGAAGTACTCGGAGTATCAGAAACAGCTACAGATGATGAAATCAAAGCGGCTTACAGAAAGCTTGCCAAAAAGTATCATCCCGACAATTACGCTGACAGTCCTCTTGCAGATGTGGCTGAACAGAAGATGAAAGAGATAAACGAGGCTTACGATACAATAAATCAGATGCGTCAGAAGGGAAAGGGTACGGGCTCAACAAGCTCGTCGTCATATTCAGGCTCATCAAATTCACAGTTTTACAACGTAAGAATTTATATTCAGCGTAATATGGTTGATCAGGCTGAACAGATACTCGACTCAACTCCTATGGGCAACCGCACTGCCGAGTGGTACTATCTCAAGGGAATGTGTGCCTACAGACGTGGCTGGAGCGAGCAGGCATTCAATAATTTTACAACAGCCTGCAATATGGACCCGAACAATCAGGAGTACCGTGCGGCACTCAACAATATGCAGAATCAGCGTGCATATAATTACGGCGGCTACAATCAGCCGAATATGCAAGGCTCAGGTGCAGGCTGTTCCTGCTGTGATGTTTGTGCGGCAATGATGTGCGCAGACTGTATGTGCGATTGCTGCAGGGCAGGTTGCTGATATGAAAAAGAGTGTGAAAAATTCAACTTTCAGGGTAGCTTTTTGCGGTATTATAGCGGCTCTGGCACTTGCGCTTATGCTTTTTACAACGCTTGTGCCGATAGGTACATATGCTTTTCCTTGCTTTGCGGGAATATTTATAGCATCCGTAGTCATTGAATACGGATGGAAATGGGGACTCGGTGTTTATGCTGTAGTTTCTGTTCTGTCGCTTTTTCTTGCAGGCGACAAGGAGGCTGTTCTCTATTTCATCGCTCTTTTCGGATATTATCCGATTTTAAAGGCGGTATTTGAAAAGCATATAAAAAACAAAGTTATTCTTTATATTGTGAAGATTGCAGTGTTCAATGCGGCGGCAATCGCTTCGTTTTATGCAGCGGCTTTTCTGATTTCAATTTCTCCTGAGGAATACACTCTTTTCGGCGTATATATGCCTCTTGCATTTCTGGCTTTCGGCAACGTATTTTTTCTTGTATACGACTTTGCCGTTACGGTGTTTGTCAGTCAGTACGTCATCAGATTAAGAAGTAAATTATTCGGCAGAAAATAAATAATTAATTTGCGAAAAAAGAATTTTTATGTTATAATAGTTAATATAAGATAATAAAAACACTAACGGTCATTCCTGTTTTAATGAAGTTTTGAAAAGAAACAAAGGTGGTATCAATGAAACAAAAGATATTTGTCAGAGTTATCTGTGTAGCACTTGCAGTTGCAATTCTCGGTTCGGTTTTTCTTGTAGCAGTAAGCTCATTTTCGGCAGGCGCAGTTTCTGCATCAGATGAAAACTCGGAAACTGCCACACAATCTCCCGAAACACTTAAAAGTGATTTTGTGGCAACTGTAGGAACAAATCTTTTGCAGGCAACCTATGCTTCACCCTCAGCCGGTGCAAGCGGATATGTCAGCGATGACTACGTAAATCTTCGCAGCGGTGCAGGAACGAGTTATTCTGTCTTAACCTGTATGAGAAAAGACACAAAATTTACATATGTTGACGGCAAGCTCTATAATTCAAGCTGGTATAAAATCAAGCTTACGTCAAATTCTACGACAGGATATATTCACAAGGATTACGCCGCACTTTCTTCAACTTCGTCGGATAGTCCTTCTTCCGATAAGGTCACAGGTTATGTAAACGACGATTATGTAAATCTCCGCAGCGGAGCAGGTACAAGCTATTCCGTTGTAACCTGTATGCGCAAGAATACGCAGTTTACCTTTATAAGCACAACGCTTTATAATTCAAGCTGGTATAATATTCAGCTTTCAGACGGAAAAAAGGGTTATATCCATAAAGATTATGCAACAAAGAACGCAACCTCGTCAGGCTCGGGATCTTCCGATAAAGTAACAGGATATGTAAACGACGATTATGTAAATCTCCGCAGTGGAGCAGGTACCAGCTATTCTGTTGTAACCTGTATGCGCAAGAACACGCAGTTTACCTTTATAAGCACAACGCTTTATAATTCAAGCTGGTATAACATTCAGCTTTCAGACGGTAAGAAGGGCTATATCTATAAAACTTATGCTACCAAAAACAGCTCAAGTTCCAATCCTGAAACCCCGACTACGCCGACAACCCCAACGACTCCGACAACTCCGTCGGGAACAATCAAGCTTTCTGCAACGAGCGAAACAATTTACGTCGGCAATAAATTTGCAATAACTGCAACGGGAGCAAGCTCTGTCAAGTGGAGCAGCTCAAACACTTCTGTCGCAACTGTAGACTCAAACGGCGT
>CAMBNE010000224.1 GCA_945868935.1 uncultured Clostridia bacterium | reverse complement strand
TGCAATTTTTGTGAATGGGACGTGTAGGAACCCGTCCCCTACGGAAAGGTTTATTTATAACGATAATGTTGATATATTTTATGGTATTTCATAATCACTGCGGACACGGCACGCCGTATCCCTAAGAAAACGTTAATTATCTTTTATTTCTGATTTATATATTCGCACCCAACTTGCGGAAACGGTTGTAACGTGCGGTTGTTAATTCCTCGTCGGTCATTGCAAGATTTTTTTCAAATGTACGGCTGACGAGAAGCTTCAGGCTTTCAAACATAGCCTTATCATCTGCCTTGGGCTGGCGGATAATACGCTCGATAACGCCGAGGTCAAACAAATCCTGCGCTGTCATCTTAAGAGCCTCAGCCGCCTGAGGAGCCTTTGTGCTGTCTTTCCAGAGGATTGACGCACAGCCCTCGGGAGAAATTACCGAATAAACGGAGTTTTCAAGCATCCATACCTCGTCTGCAACTGCAAGTGCAAGCGCACCGCCGCTGCCGCCCTCACCGATTAAAATGGTGAGAACAGGAGTTTTAAGAGCCATCATTTCCATAAGATTTTCGGCAATAGCCTGTCCCTGTCCACGCTCCTCTGCACCGATTCCGCAGAATGCGCCGCTTGTGTCAACAAGACAAAGCACGGGACGGCGGAACTTTTCAGCCTGTTTCATAAGTCTTAAAGCCTTGCGGTAGCCCTCGGGGTGAGCCTGTCCGAAGTTGCGCTCCATACGCTCCTTGGTGTTTCTGCCCTTTTCAAGTCCGATTACCGTAACCGGCATATCGTAAAGCATTGCAAGTCCCGAAACAACAGCCTTGTCATCGGCAAATCTGCGGTCGCCGTGAAGCTCGATAAAGCTGTCGCCGAACATATTGGCGATGTAATCTACAGCAGTAAGCTTGCCGGAATCTCTCGCCGCCATAACCTTTTCATATGCTGTCATTACTCTGCCTCCTCAACACCGTATCCGTGAATTTTCAGTAATTTTACTACCGTATCTTTCAGATTATTTCTGCTGACAACCGCATCTATAAAGCCTTTCTGTAAAACGAATTCAGAGGTCTGGAAGTCCTTGGGCAGTTTCTGACGGATTGTCTGTTCAATAACTCTCGGACCTGCAAATGCAACGAGCGTGTCGGGCTCTGCGAGAATTATGTCGCCCTCCATTGCAAAGGAAGCAGTAACGCCGCCTGTTGTCGGGTCTGTAAGAACTGTGATATAGAGAAGCCCTGCGTCGCTGTGGCGTTTTACCGCACCTGAGGTTTTTGCCATCTGCATAAGGGACAAAATACCCTCCTGCATTCTTGCTCCGCCTGCGGCTGTGCATACTACAACCGGTAGATTATTGTCCGTTGCATACTCAAATGCACGTGTGATTTTTTCGCCTGTAACCGTGCCCATACTGCCCATCATAAAATCAGGGTCCATTGCACAGAAAACAGTGTCGATTCCTCCCATTTTACATTCGCCGCAGATTACGGACTCCTTGCTGCCCTTTGCTCTCGCCTTTTCAAGCTTTGCGTCATAGCCCGGAAAATCAAGAATATTCTTACTCTCCATATCTGCGTCGTGCTCAACAAAGCTGTCGCCGTCGGCAAACATTGCAATTCTCTGCTTTGCATTCATTCTGAAATGGTGGTCGCACTTTGTGCAGACGTGCAGATTCTCCTCCATGTCGGTAGTGAGTAGCATTGTGTTGCACTTGGGGCATTTTATCCACATTTCATCGGGAATAAACGGCACGTTCTGCTGTTCATCGGGAAGCGACTCAAGCTCATTTTTCGGTTTTCTGAAAGAAAATAAATCCATAATAACTCCATAACCTTTCGGTTTTCAGTTGTTACATCAAGTTGAATAGATAAGATTATTTACTGTTGCGGCGATTCTCAAAATCCGCCATAAAATCGGTTGTATATTCACCGCTTACGAACTGCTCGTCCGATAAAATTTCGGCAAGCAAATCACGGTTGATGTCAACGCCCTCGATAACAAGCTCGGATAATGCCATCTTCATTTTTCTGATAGCCTCCGAACGGCTTCTTGCCTGAACAATCAGCTTTCCTATCATCGAATCATAGTAAGGCGGAACAAAGTAATCCTGCAAAATTGCAGTATCAAAGCGCACAAATGAGCCGCCCGGAATGTGAAGTCTTTTGATTTTTCCGCAGCTCGGACGGAAGCCCTTGTCGGGATTTTCGGCATTTATTCTGCACTCAATTACGTTTCCGTGAGTGAAAATACTGTCCTGTGTGCGTGAAAGCTTTGCGCCTGCGGCAATTCTTATCTGCCACTGAACTATGTCAAGTCCCGTCACCATTTCGGTTACGCCGTGTTCAACCTGCAGACGGGTGTTCATTTCCATAAAGTAGAAGTTGTTGTTCTTGTCAAGCAGAAATTCAACCGTACCGGCGTTTACGTAGTTAACCGCCTTTGCAGCCTTGACTGCGGCAATCATCATTTCCTTACGTGTCTTTTCGTCAAGCGCAGGGCTGGGACTTTCTTCAATCATCTTCTGATTTTTGCGCTGAACTGAACATTCTCTTTCGCCAAGACAGATTGTGTTGCCGTACTTGTCGCAGAGGAGCTGCATTTCAATGTGCTTTACGGGATGAATAAACTTTTCTATGTAGCAGGCGCCGTCGCCGAAAGCCGCCTGTGCCTCGGCAGAAGCTGAGAGAAAAGCCTCCTCGAACTGCTCGATTGAGTCAACCTTGCGTATTCCCTTTCCGCCGCCGCCCGAACGAGCCTTGATAAGCAGAGGAAATCCGATTTTCTTTGCTTCTTCAACAGCCTGCTCTACGTTTTCAACTATATCACATCCGGGAGTTACGGGAACGCCTGCGGCACGCATTGTTTTACGTGCGTTGTCCTTGTCGCCGAGGAGCTTAATCATATCAGAGGTAGGACCTATGAAGTTGATGTTGCACTGCTCGCAGAGCGAAACAAACTTTGCGTTTTCAGACAGAAGTCCGTAACCGGGGTGAATAGCCTGTGCACCGCTTTCAACGGCTACGGTGAGTATTGCTGGCATATTGAGGTAGCTGTCAGCTACTCTGTTTCCGCCTACGCAATAGCTTTCGTCGGCAAGCTGAACGTGCATTGCGTCCTTGTCAGCCTCGGAATATATTGCAACCGTTGAAATGCCCATTTCACGGCAGGCACGGATAATTCTAACCGCAATTTCTCCACGGTTGGCAATCAGAATTTTAGAAAACATCTTTTCACTTCCAATTTTATTGCGTTAATAGGTAATTACTTATTCTCAACAAGAGCGAACGACAGCTCGGCGCTAACGCACAGCTTGCCGTCAACATAACCCTTTGCGTCAATAAAGTAGAATGCACCTCTGCTCTTTGTAAGTATGCAAACGCTTTCAAGGGTATCACCCGGCTTTACGGGCTTTTTGAACTTTACGTTGT
>CAMBNE010000223.1 GCA_945868935.1 uncultured Clostridia bacterium | reverse complement strand
AAGAGATGCTGAACCTTTTTCAAGTATAACTGCGGTTCAAGTCTGAGAGCCATTTCACGGGCATCGTCAAGGTTTGTTTTGCCTGCGAGGCGTTCGAGTATTTTATCAAGTTCAAGTGTTTTGTAATGTCTGTTCATAAATAATACACCTAATCATTTCAAAGATATTGCACAACAGCATTTTTGCTGTTTGAGCGACGAGGGCGTCGCTCGCTACAATATATTACTTAACTTATCATTTTGTAAAACGTCAATGTTTTGAAGTCCTTTTCGAATCTGTATTTTAAATAGCTTTCGCTTGCCCGATTGAGCACTTCAAGCCCCTGTTCTGAAAGCGAAAACGAAAACAGCTTGTCATCGTCTGCATAAACGGTATGCCGCAAAGCAGTGAGAGTTGAAGGGTTAAGCTCAATCGCAATTTCGCCGTTTTTAACGTGACAGGCGGCACATTCAAGCATACCGAGCTTTGGCAGAAAATACATTGTTTCGGGACAGTATTCGCCGCACTCTCTGCACATTCTCAAATCGGGCATATAGCCAGCCATACTTGCAAGGCGCATTTCAAAGCAGGGTTTTATAAGCTCTGCACTGCGTTTTTCTTCGCCGAGTAGATAGAGCGAATTGAGAATAAGACTTAAAAAAGCGTCAGCCTTCTGCTCTCTCGGACAGATTGTGAGCGCAAGCTCGCAGAAATACTGCGCAAGGCACATCTTTTTTACGTCGCTTCTAAGCTTTGAAAAAATGCGTATTGTCTGCGCATCGCCGATTATGTAGCTGTCCCGACCCTTGTAGATTGTGAGTCGGGAATATGAAAGGAGCGAAGTTGAGGCACATTTCTGATTTTTGATATTTTTTGCACCTCTGACAAACGCTTTGATTACGCCGTTGGATTTGGTAAGGGCGAAAACGAGCTTGTCCTGCTCACCGATATTCTGTTCCTTGATAATAAGTCCTTCCGTCCGGAATTTCATCGGTTTCCTCCCTTGAAACGGTGTCAGCACCGGTGTCCTTAGCGTTCTGAATACTCTTGTAGCGAAGATAATCGAGAACGTTGCCCGTTGTAAAAAACGCCTGCCACATATACCAGTCGTCCATATAAAACACCTCCGATATTATTGTTTTCGGATAGTGCTGTTTTATATAAAGCAGATTTTGGATTTTTTAATTACAGTAACAATCCAAATCCCATTTGAGAGGATTGTTTTCTATGTATTCCCAGATTTTCAGATAATCATTTTTGTTGCGGATGATATGGTCGTGAAAAGATTTTTGCCAGATTTTAGTGCCAACCTCACGAGAAACACCCGACTTATACAAACCTTTCACTGTTGAAAGTGTAGGGAACGGTCTTGACCGTTCCGAAATGCCGTTACAGCCAACGGCAATAATTATGTGTATATGGTTGGGCATAATTACATACTTGTCAATTTTAATTTCATCAAAATGGTTTTCGATTTCCTTCAAATGTTTTAACGCAATTTCACCCATCAATGAATAATGCATTTTTACGGTATCATTTTGATTTAATAAATTACCGAATAAACTCTGTTTATCCTTTGTGCAGATAGTAACAAAATAATATTTTTCTGTTGCATAGTCAAATGATTTTAGTCGCTGAGGTTTTCTTTTCGGCAAATCCATAGTTCATCTACTCCTGCGGAACGGTCAAGACCTTTCCCTACATTGACAATAGAACAATAACATAATTCATATTCTAAAGTATCTTGCAGTAATAAACAATTGTCATTCTGTCTTTCAGGATTTCCTCTTTGCCTGTCGGAATGTAACCGCATTTCTCGTACAAATAGCAAAGCTTACTTTCTTCTTTTATTGTATCAAGCTTCCATTCCTCAGCATTCGGATACAGCTTTTCAACAGCCGACAAGGCCTGTTGAGCGTAACCGTTATTCTGATATTCGGGCAGAATCATCATCGGTGATATTCGGCAACTTGTATCGCTTAATCTGACCACTCTTACAACACCTATTTTTGTTTTTTCAAGCACAATAAAATAATAGTCGGTAAAGGATTGATTGAATTTATTTTGTATCTTTTCAAGCGATTCCGAGGCTGGATTTGTTTCATAGTCACGGTATTTTTTGAGCAACTCGGCAAATGCCGAAACCTGCATTTTATGGATTTGTTCGCAGTCGGAAAATTCCGCTTTTTTTAAACATATTTCCATATCATCAGTCAAAATTCTTTTCGTCAAAGCCGAAATTCTGCAAAATCTGCGCACGGTTGCGCCAATCCTCTTTGACCTTTACCCACGTCTGCAAGAACACCTTGCAGTCAAAAAAGTTTTCAATGTCCTGACGGGCGAATGTGCTGATTTTCTTTAGCATTGTGCCGTTCTTTCCGATGATTATTCTCTTGTGCGTGTCACGCTCGCAGAAAATTGTGGCGTCAATATCTAAAATTCCGTTATCCCTTGTTTTCATCTTTTCAATTACAACGGCTGTACCGTGAGGGATTTCCTTGTCGCAGAGCCTTAAAATCTTTTCACGGATAATCTCGGCTACAATTACCCTTTCGGGCTGGTCTGTGAGGGTGTCGTCATCAAAGTAATGTCCTCCCTCACTCGACTGCTTTTTAAGCTCGTCCAAAAGCTCGTCCATTCCGCTTCCGTCCTGTGCGCTGACAGGTACGACAGCATCAAAATTGTAGAGCTTTGTGTAGTCAAGAATCTGTTTCATTAATGCGTCTTTTTCCTTGAGCATATCAATTTTATTGATTGCAAGGATTGCGGGCATTTCAAGCGATTTGAATTTTTCAATCAGCGCAAGCTCGGTATTTGTCGGCTCTTTGCCTGCCTCGACAACGAGCATACAGCAGTCAACGCCGCCGACAGATTCATTTACCGAGCGCACCATATATTTGCCGAGTGAGTTCTTCGGCTTGTGCATACCGGGTGTATCGAAGAAAACGAGCTGATATTCACCGTCGGTTAATACACCCGTAATTCTGTTTCGTGTGGTCTGCGGCTTGCTTGAAACGATTGCGATTTTCTGACCGAGAAGTCTGTTAAGTATTGAGCTTTTGCCTACGTTCGGTCTGCCGACGATAGCGACAAAAGCCGATTTATCATTAGTATTCATCAATTACCTCTTATACAAAAATTTGGGGCAAACCGGATACAGTATGCCCCTTTTGATTCAGGAACGACACAGGGATCGTTCCCTACAATATTTTTAAAAGTTTTTCCTTAATTCCGACAGGGCCGAGCACTATAAAAACAACCGAAAAGACGGCTGAAATTACAAGCAGTGCAAGCAAAACGGGACTATTGCAAAAGAACAGAAAAATCCCGTAAATTACGTCAAAATCAAGAAAGAAAACTACGGCTACAGCCGCAGCCGCAATTGACAGTACAAGCACCGCACCTGCCGCAGTATCTTTGGCAATTCGTATAAGCGGCTCGTATCTGTCAGAAATCAGATTG
>CAMBNE010000222.1 GCA_945868935.1 uncultured Clostridia bacterium | reverse complement strand
GGCTCTATCAGAGGACTCCCTCCACGATAGAACAAAACGGAAAATAAAATCAGACTGTAATTAAGTATTAGCGTAACGATGTACAACGAAGTCCATACTTTTGATTGAAGAGAATATTTTTTCATACCTGAACACCTCTTTTTATATCTTATCTTCCAATTTGATTTTACCACATTGTATTAGTATAGTCAATACAAACTAAAAATAAAAACAGCAAACGCTTTTCTTGACAGAGATAAAAAACAGATGCATAATGAAGATGTAAATGCGAGATTATTGGCGATTAGCTTTAAAAAGTAAAAAGGAAAGATAATATGAAGTATTTTATTGATTTTGAGGCAATGCAGTTTTCAAATGAAATAATATCGGTAGGATGCGTCAGCGAAAACGGTGAAAAGTTTTATTCACTCGTTCAGCCAAAAAAGGCTGAAAAAATAACGGAGTTTATTACTTCGCTGACCGGAATTACGTATGAAGAACTTTTCAGTGCACCCAGTGCCGATAAAGTGTTTTCGGAATTCTACGAATGGGTAGATAAAACGGAAAAGCCGGAGTTTTTCTGTTACGGAGATTGCGACGACGGATTTATTAAATCTACTTTAAAGTATAATATTACAGACTTTTACGGGCAGTGCGGATTAAGCCTGATAAAAAGCAATTTGAAAGATTATTCGGCTTCAGTCAGAGAGCATTTCGGAATAAATCGTTCAATAGCTTTAAAAAAGGTTGTTGAATACTATCGTGGTGAAACTATAATTCAAAATCACAATTCACTTGAGGACGCAATATATTTGAAAGAAATTTACGAAAATTCAATTAATGAATTCATTAAAGAATGTCCTTTTCCTGAATATAATTCAGAAAACGATAAGCCTAAGATTAAGAAGCTGATAACGGCTGAGAGAGGCAATGTTAAGATGGAATTTGTTTCATACAGCAAGGCTGCAGATTGGGTAATGGCAGACCAATTAAGTGTGGGTGATATAATTAACGAAAAAACAAAAAGCAAAATTTGCAACAGAATTAAAAAAGCCGCTGAAAAATCAATTCCCTATTTTGGTTATAGTTGGTTTGTAGATAATAAATCCTGACATAAAAGTGCTTACACGTTATGTATCGGCAAATCACAAGAATCTAATGGTGACGACACCTTGGTGGAAGAATAAAGTAATTAGAGGTATGAAAATCGGCATACACAAAACCTTTGTAATAATGTAACAGGTAATGTGTATGCCGCTTTTTACTGTGTTTTTTATGACGCAAATCCAACTAACCACTTGTAAGCTTGGGGGAAATATTCCGACCATGCAGCCTCGTTATGATCTTTTGTGGTATCAGTAATTGCATTAAGCTTATTTTCAGGATAACCGTTTTCTGTCATTTTATTGTAAACTAAATCCACATAAGGAATTGTATCTTTCTCCATCTGGTTTGCTCCGCCGGTATAAAGAAAAACTTTCGGAAGATTGTCAGTATTGCTGTAATCATATGAGTCAACTACTGAAGCAATAGTATCTTCACTGTACATCCAGAATGCCGGAGAAAAAGAAAGCACCTGACCGAATACATCGGTATATTTCATTCCTACATAATAAGAAATCAAGCCTCCCATAGAGCTACCGCCGATACCCGTGCTGTTTTTATCTGTACGAACATTATAGTGACTGTCAATATACGGTTTTAATGTATTAACAATAAATTCACCGTATTTATCTCCTGACGGATTATCAACAAATTGTGCATAATCTCCGGCTGATGAATTATTCGGCAATGAAGAGCCGACATTAACCCATTCAGGACTGTATTCATTCCACCTGTCAGGTGAATTCTCAATGCCTACAATTATTGCGCCCTCATATCCGTTATCCATCATATCGGCAATAGCCTCGTCAACCATCCATTCTCCTGCATATGATGTATACATATCAAAAAGATTCTGTCCGTCTTGCATATAAAATACCGGATATTTTTTGTCTGTATTTTCTGAGTCATAACCATCCGGAAGCCAGACATGAATTGTTCTTGTTCTTTTATCGGAATACTGCGGCATATCAAGCGTGAAGGTTTCAAGAGTTCCGCTTGTTACTGTTGTATTGCCCAAACTATTTTTAAACATTGCTACAGTATCGTTAATTACATTACTCTTTTTGTCAATAACAAAAGTGCGGTTACTTATGTCAACTCCGGTTGAACTTCCTTCAACTCTTGCCCAGACATTATAGCCTGTAGTCCGGCTGTTCTGAATAGTATATTTGTAGCTTACTTCTTTTCCGATGTTTTCAGAATCCAGCTCAACAGAATACTGATAATGTAAATCATCAACTTTTGTCATAAACCACTCAGAATCGGCAGGATTCCAATTATTCAGATTAGTGCCTATACTTAAATCTTCATTCTCCTTAAGGGGCTCCGGAATAGTAACATTAAATGTAAGCTGTACTTTATCCGAAACATCTTCTACGGGAAATTTAGTGATTAATTCTGCAAGAAAAAGTTGAATTTCTGTTGCATCATTTATACTCAATTGTTCATTACCGGTAACATTTGCAGCTATAAGGTCAATGTCATCTTCTAAAATTAAATCAGCCAGATACAGCTGAATACAGGTAGCGTCCCGAATATTTACTTTACCGCTGCCGTCAGCGTCACCGATAACCTTTCCGGATGCTGTTTCGTTTGTTTCAGCCTGTGCTGCAACGACATAAACATCTGCATTTATAAACAAAAATGTTATTGCAGAAAATACCATTAAAACGGATAAAACTAAAGACAAAGGTCTTTTATATATTCTTTTCATATATATTGCCACCTTTCAACTTAAATATAGAAAAAACACTTTTTATGTCAAGTAATATATAATAAAAATTTCAGCAACACAGTTGATTTATTATTAAGCTTGGCAGATAAAATCAATGTAACTACAATTAAAATGGAATACAGAATTCAGCAAAATCTATTAAGGAGGATTGAAAATGCTTAAAATAACAAAAAATTGATAAGTGTATTCTTGATTGTTTCTATTGTTTTCTCGTGTTATGATCCAAACAGACGAGAACCTATGGACTGGTATGCTTCTGCCAAAGGGGATGGTATGTGTGTTTTAGATGAAAAATTCTTTGGAGTGCCTTCAAAATACACTAAAGCTAATGACGGTATTTCTTTGGAAGAAGAAATTAATGACGAAAACAGCATTTATAACTATTACAAAAAGCTTACTCAGCTTCGCACGGATAATCCAATATTCTTTAGCGGTAATTATTTTTCAATAGAATCAAAAAGCTTGAATTGTTATACTGTTACTGATGAAAATTATCCTTACGGTATGTTTGTTGCGCATAATGTAACAGGAAGTAGACTAGAATTAAATACATTATATGATTTTACCGATTTGCTGAGTGGAAAAAGTTATAAGAAAGGCGATGCTGTTACAATAAATCCTTA
>CAMBNE010000221.1 GCA_945868935.1 uncultured Clostridia bacterium | reverse complement strand
GAAAACAAACTTATCCAAACAATACGCATTATTATAAATTCGGAGCGTAGCGACCCGAAACTCCACACTCCACACTCCACACTCCAAACTAATATAAATTATGGTTTATTTCATAAAGTGCAAAAACACAGCAAACAATATATTTTACAAAATATCTGTCGGATACCGCAAAAAAACAAATTACAGTCTTGTAATTTGTTTGAAAATTAGGTATAATAAACTGTATATGTAAAGTTTTGCAAAATCCTGACGAATGACTATGGGGGAAATGATTAATGAAGGTGAACGGATTTAAGAAAATATCGGCTGTTTTTTGCGCCTTGTTGTGCGTGATTAGCAGTACATTTATTTGCAGTGCTGAATCACATCGTTATACAATCGGCGAAATTGACGATATGGTTATCTTCCTGCCCGGTGATATGTCAGCTATCACCCGCTCAAGCAAAAATTCCGACAGATATTTCTCGGTTTTCGGTCTTGACTACAACACTACGATGAAGAATTTTGAAAACGGCGATATTTATTTGCAGGGTATGGACAGTATGTCAGCCGTTACTGTTACGGTCACAATGACAAAAACCGACGAGAGCAAGGGAATCGGCAACTACAATCTTCTTGAGGCTGACAAGCTTTCGCAGGTAAGCTCAAACTTTTTGAGTCAGAGCGAATACACCTCCTGCACCCCCGACACTGCCGGTAAAATTGTCTGGCTGAACTTTGATACCAACGTTACAAGCAACGGCTTGTCAATCAGGGCGTATCAGGCTAACACCGTTTATGACGGAATGAGCGTCAGCATTACGCTCCAGAGAAATTCGGGCAACGTGACGGCTGAGGATTACGCAACCTTTACCGAGATTGTTTCCTCCGTCAGCTTTTTGAAAGAAAGCGCAATAGGAAGTATGATTCCGTACATAATTATTGGCGCGTCAATTGCTGTAATACTTCTTCTGATTATCCTCATAATCGTTGTAAAGCAAGCGAAAAAGCGCAGAAAAAAGAACAAAAATGATAAAATTCTTGAAGAGCTTGCAGGTAAGTACACCTCAAAACGCAGAAATAATCCTGCAAAAGAGCAGACAGAATACAGCGTTTACGAGGACGAGAATTTTGAAGAAGGCAGAAACGGTTATTCCGATACTTCTTCCGACAACAGCGAGGATGACTACACCTTTGATAAAACAGAGATTGATTCCGATGATTTCTTTAAGGGCGTTGAGCAGAGCGACAACGAGGACGTAAAGATTTACAGTCCGTCGGAAAGAAAGGTTGACGACAGCGAGATTGAGGAAATACTCAATTACAAGAAAATTGCTGATGAAAAAGCCGCCGCAGAAGCTGAGGAAAGCTTTGCAGAGGTGGTTTACAGCAATGAAAAGAACGCTGAAACGGCAGAAAACCCTGAAACCGAAGCAGAGCCTGAAGGAATTGAAGAACCCGAAACAGACGGAAAAACTCCGGACGAGGAAGTTAAGAAAAAGTCCGATAAGATTGTTGAAATTGAGGACGGACTGTTCGGCGAAACCGACGAAAACGACGAAGAGGACTACAACAACGACGAGGAGCTTGTCCGTGAGGAAGCAAAGCGTGTAAAATTTAAAGACAGCGACGATTTCTTTGAGGAAGCACCCAAAAAGACAATAGGTGTTATCAGCAGTAAGGAGCTTCGTGACGCAGAGGATTTTGACGTTATAAGCGAGGTTGAAGAGCGTGTCAAGGAGGTTGAAAAGCCCTCTCAGAACGCAGGCAAAAGCTTTGTTGAGGCTGTGAAAAAGGTCGGCGGCGGAATAAAGTCGTTTGGTGTACACTGCGGATATTTCTGCACAAATGTGAGCAGAATGATAAAGCGCAAGCACGCTATGAAAAAACGTCAGAAAGCCGAGGCTGAACGCCGTGAGCGTGCAAGGCAGAGAGCCGAAAGACAGAGGGCGCAAAGGCGTGAAATGGAAAACGGCGGACTTGTTCAGGTTCACAGCAGAAGCGAACGCAGACCTTCGCAGAACAGAAGACCTGTTCAGCCAAGACGTCCTTCTTCTTCACAGCAGCGACGTCCGTCAAATCCGCAGAACAGAGATAACAGACGCAGATAATCAGTGGCGGTGATAATATGAAAGATTTACTGATAAAAAACGCAACCGTTGTTTCTCCTGCCGATAAAATCAGCGGCAGATATGATATCCTCGTAAGAAACGGAAAGATTGCGCAAATCGGTGAGAATTTAAACTTTGACGGTGAAAATATAGATGCCGAGGGGCTTTATGCAATACCGGGACTTGTCGATATGCACGTTCATCTTCGTGACCCCGGTCAGACGCAGAAAGAGGATATTTTCACAGGCTGTCGTGCTGCGGCGGCAGGCGGAGTTACAAGTCTGCTTGCAATGCCGAACACAACGCCTGCAACCGACAGCGGCGAGGTTGTACGCTATATACTTGACAAGGCAAAGGATGCAGACGCAAATGTCTATGTTGCGGCGAGCATTACAAAGGGGCTGAAAAGCTTAGAGCCTACCGATATTGAGGAGCTGAAAAACGCAGGAGCAATCGCACTGACCGACGACGGCAGACCTGTTGAAAATACAAAATTCTTAAGCGATGCTATGAAAAAGGCTCCGCTTTACGGTATGCGCGTTGTTGCACACTGCGAGGATTTGTACCTTGCAGACGGCGGCAAAATCAACGAGGGCGAGGTTTCCGAAAAGCTCGGAGTAAAGGGAATTCCTGCCTCGGCTGAGGATTGCGGAACTGCAAGGGAAATTGCCCTTGCGGCGGCGCTTGACGTTCCCGTTCACATCTGCCACGTCAGCACAAAGACGAGCGTTGAGCTTATCAGGGACGCCAAAAACAGGGGCGTAAAGGTCACAGCGGAAACTGCACCGCACTACTTTTCGCTGACCGACAAAGAGCTTTTGCGTGGTGATGCAGATTTCAGAATGAATCCGCCCCTGCGCACGATTTCGGATATGGACGAGATTATCAACGGCTTGCTTGACGGTACGCTTGACGCAATTGCAACCGACCACGCACCGCACACCGTTGAGGATAAGGCTGATTTTGTATCTGCCCCGAACGGCTCAATCGGTATGGAAACATCGCTTGCGGTGGGAATAACCTGCCTTGTAAAGCGAGGACTGTTAAGCTTTGAAAAGCTTGTTGAAAAGATGAGCGTAAACCCTGCAAGAATCCTCGGAATAAATGCAGGAACGCTTGCGGTAGGTGCACCTGCCGATATAGCACTTGTTGACCTTGACGAGGAGTGGGTTGTTGACGTTGACAGGCTTCACGGCAAGAGCAAAAATACACCGTTTAAGGGCAGACGCCTTTGCGGCAAGGTTAAAAAGACAATCCTCGGCGGAAAAGTCGTTTTTGATGAGTAATAATTTATTGTCGGATAAAACATAATTTATATTAGTTTGGAGTGTGGAGAGTGGAGTGTGGAGTTAATGGTCGCT
>CAMBNE010000220.1 GCA_945868935.1 uncultured Clostridia bacterium | reverse complement strand
GGACAGTTTCGGACACAGTTTGCACAACCCACACATTTTTCGGGAGAATTTATTGTGAAAAAGACATGATTTCCGAAATATGTCAATGCGATTATCATTATAAGCTGAAGCACATAGACAATTAAAAGTATATCCAAATCTTCAAGCTTAAAGGTTTGGTTATTAGCCGAGTTTGTGTTCATTATGCACAGCTGAACATAAGTGATAACATCGGTAAAGAACGTGGCAAGCGAAAGCGAGCTGATTATCGGCTTGCTTTTATTGATGCCTATACTGTATCCGCCGAAAATCGACATTGACGCAAGTCCCAATACAACGAAAGTGAACATTGTAACGGCGGCAGTTCTCGAAACGTGCAAAAGCCACGCATTATTTATACCGAAAAGCAAAAAGAATATTGCAAACAATAAAAAAAACAGAGTAAATTTCAGAAGCATTACAATTAAGCTTGTGAACTTTTTCAATCTATTCATAATACACTCCGTAAACACACTAAATTTTGCAGTGAGATAAATATACGCTTTTTTTCGCCGATTGTCAACAAATAGCGCACGAAAGCCGCCGTTTTTAACATTCCCCGTTTTGACTCATATAATGAAACGGGGAGCAAAAAAAATTACAAGGAGAGTTTACATTGGATATTAGAGAAAAATGCACGATACCCGAGCAGCCCTGCTGTGAATTGAATATCGGCAGCATAAGCTCGTATTACGGCACTTCGGTCTTGCCGGATAAAGTTGTCACGGCAATGGCTTATGTGCCTTTTCAAACGGATACGACAATGTACAAACCCGAAACGGCATTGAAATACGGAACTGTTTTCCCTGACCTCAACAAGCCGTTTTTAGGAGGTAAATGCGTATGAGCAACAGAACAGCGGCATTATACAAGCTTTCTTCGGTGCAATTTGCGGCATTAGAGCTTCATATATATCTCGACACCCACCCCGGCGATGTTGAGGCACAGAAGAAATATAACGAATATACGGCAGCTTACAAGGCTATGCTTAAGGAATTTGAAGCGTTGTACGGTCCGATAACCTGCCCTGCCGACGGTGAAGAATGGCTTAAAGACCCGTGGCCGTGGGATGTAACTAAGGAGTGTGATTGCTGATGTTTCAATATGAGAAAAAATTGCAGTACCCTGTCAATATAAAGAACCCCAACCCTAAGTATGCACAGATTATAATCAGCCAATACGGCGGTCCAGACGGCGAATTAGGTGCGTCGCTTAGGTATCTTTCGCAGAGATTTTCAATGCCGTATGCGGAGCTTAAAGGCTTGCTTACCGACATCGGGATAGAGCATACACAAGAGGATTTTTTGCTCTCATAAGCGTTAATTTCGCCCGCACCTGCAAGGATTTTTGCCTGCCACTTTTCAGGTATCAGCTTTAGGTGAATATCTATTTTTCTGTCCCTGTAAACCACGATTTTGTCAACTATGTTGCGGTAAAATGTATCGTTCCATTCTGCACCGCAGGACACATTTTCAACGAATTCTCTTATATCCTTGATAATCTTTTCCTTGTCCTCAATAATCTTTTGATTGATCTTTTCACGATTTAACTTTTCTTCAAGGTCAATAATTTGCATTGTGATTTCATCACAGGCTTCTCGATATTCCTTTGCCTCAATGTAACCGTTAAGGCACATATCGAGGAGTCTTTTCTTCTTTTCCTTGCACCTTTCAATTTCCTTTTCAAAGTGGTCTGAGTTATTGCTTTTGCCGACTGCTTCAATAACTGCTTTCACCGTCTGCAACATGTAGTTTGTAACCTCTGCTCTGCTCTGCATTGTGTCGGCAACCACCCTTTGCAGAATTTCTTTTATATCTCGGTCATTTATTGAATTAGTGGTGCATCCTGCGGAGGTTCCGTCCTTTTCTTTATGCTTCGAGCCGTTCTTTTGACTTTCGGCACACACCCACTTAACAATGAACGAGCCGTCCTTGCGTTTCTTTTGCCGTCTTACAAAGCCTGCACCGCATTCGCCGCAGACAATTTTCCCCGAAAGTGCATAACGGTTTGCAAAGGCTTTCACAGTACTTTCGGAAGGTCTGCGTCTTTCAAGCTCTCTTTGCACCGCCTCAAAGCGTTCTCTTGAAATAATCGGTTCGTGATGATTATGAATTTCCACCGTTTCTATTTCGCCGTAGTTGCGTTTCTTTTTGTGGGACAGATAATCGGGTGTGTAGGTCTTTTGCTGAATAAGGTCGCCGCAGTATTTTTCATTTCGCAGTATGCGAAGAATAACCGTGTATGACCAATCCTTCATTCGTGTGGAGGTCTTGACACCCTCCTCACGCAATTCCTTTGCAATTCTATGAGCACCCTTTCCTTCGTCAAGGAATTTGTGATAAATCAGCTTTACCGTTTCGGCACCCTCCTCGTTTATGATGAGCTGTCCGTTTCGCACATCATAGCCAAGCATATCTCTGCCGAGAACAACACCCTTTTCCATCTGCCTGCGCAGTCCCCACTTAACACGCTCGCTTGTTTTTCGGCTTTCCTCCTGTGCCATTGTTGAGAAAAATGCAAGTCGCATTTCCGCATCATTATCAAGAGTATTTATGTTATCGTTAAGGAAAATTACGCCGACGCCTAAATTTTTCAGCTCTCTTGTGTAGCCGATGCTGTCAAGAATATTTCGGGCAAATCGGCTGATTTCCTTTGTGATAATCAAATCAAATTTACCGCCTTTCGCGTCCTCAATCATTTGATTGAATGCCACACGCTTTTTTGTGCTTGTGCCGGTAATTCCGTCATCAACATAAATGTTATAAAGCTCCCACAGGGGATTTCGCTTTATGTACTCGTTAAAGTATCGTTGCTGACTTTCAAGAGAATTTGCCTGATCCGTTTTGTCGGTGGATACACGGCAGTACGCTGCCACTCGCAGTACCCTGTCATCAGTTTTAAGCATAACTTTCTCCTTTCTGTTTTTTCACAGGCAGGCGCCGGATGTAAAGGCACCTGCCTTTTTCAACACACATTATATTCAAAGTAATTTGAAAGTCCAGCTAATTTATTTTGAGCTTCCTTTTGCACTCGTCATACTGAGCCTGATTTATTTTTCCTCCCTCCAACAGAGCAAGTAATATTGATTTCATATACTGACCTTCAAATTCTTTGCTTTTGTCTTTTGCACAATCATTTTGATTTTCGAAAATGATTTTCGTTTTCATTAGCAATCGCCTCAACGAAACTTATGCAAAAGCACCTTGTCCTTATGTCATCACTCCTTTCGCATTACCTCTATTGTAATAATATTTTTAATCATTCTAATTTCCTTTCTGCCCGGTCGGTATCTCAACCAACTGGGACTTTTTAGCTTTAGTTACATTGTTAAATCAAAGCCTTGTTCTTCTTCATAATCATTATTGTCGTTATTGTAATCATATTCATAATCATTGTTATGACTTACTGCCTTTCTAATCATCATAGCACCAAGCTCAA
>CAMBNE010000219.1 GCA_945868935.1 uncultured Clostridia bacterium | reverse complement strand
GGCGCAAGCTATGCAAAAATCAGCGGCTGGGATGTTATAGGCAAAACAGGTACAACCGACTACGACAAGGACTCATGGTTCTGCGGGCTTTCTCCGTATGCAACCCTTGCAACATGGTGCGGCTTTGACCAGCCCGACAGTATAAGCTACGCAGGACGAACCGTTGCGCCTAAGTTCTTTGCAAACGTAATGGGCAAGTACCTTGAGGGCAAGGAGCAGAAGGAATACAACCTCTCCCCCAACCTCGTTGAAGCGCAGTATAATCCCTACACCGGACTTATCGTTACAACCGATAATCCGTCAGGCAAGTATATTGGTTACTACACCGAGGACAATATGCCTGCGATGGGCGGATATTATGACTATAACGCCGACAACAGCAACTACATCTCCGACACTTCAGGCGGAGAATGGAGCGGCTCAGGAGAAAACTCCGGCAGCGGTGAAAACAGCGGCGGCAGTGAGAACAGCGGCGGCGAAAGCAGCGGCTCAGGAGAAAACTCCGGCGGTGAAAGCGGAGGAGAAAGCAGTAACCCCGAAGGCGGCGGAGAAAGCAGCAATCCCGAAGGCGGTGGCGGCGAAAGCGGCAACACCCCCGAGCCTGCACCCGAAGAATAGTTGTAATATGCTATAAACTTTAACTGATATTTATTATGTAGGGAACGGTCTTGACCGTTCCGCTGAATCACAGCAGACTTCTATTGATTCGGAACAGTCAAGACTGTTCCCTACACGTCAAACTATCAATATATAAATAAACTGAAAGGTTAGGTAAAGATATGGTTTCAGTAGCAATAATGGGACACGGAGTTGTGGGCTCAGGCGTAGCCGAAATCCTCACAACACACAAACAGAAGCTTTTTGCAAGTCTTGGCGAGGAAATTTACATCAAGCACATTCTTGATTTGCGTGAATTTCCCGACAGTCCTCTTGCCGACAGATTTACAAAGGACTTCAACGACATTATAAACGATCGTGAGGTCAGAGTTGTTGTTGAAGTTATGGGCGGCTTGAACCCTGCCTACGACTTTGTAAAGCAGTGCTTAAAGGCAGGCAAAAGCGTTGTAACCTCCAACAAGGAGCTTGTTGCGGCGCACGGTGCAGAGCTTCTTGCAATTGCAAAGGAAGAAAACGTAAACTTCCTTTTTGAGGCTTCGGTAGGCGGCGGTATTCCGATTATCCGTCCTATGAGTCAGTGCCTTGTGGCTAACATTGTTTATGAAATTGCAGGTATTTTAAACGGCACAACCAACTTTATCCTTACTAAAATGATTGAGGACGGTATGCAGTTTGAGGACGCATTAAAGCTTGCGCAGGACCTCGGCTTTGCCGAAAGAAATCCCGCTGCCGACATTGAAGGTCACGATGCATGCCGCAAAATCTGTATTCTTGCTTCCCTTGCATTCGGCAAGCACGTTTATCCCGATTCGGTACATACCGAGGGTATTACGGAAATCACTCTTGAGGACGTTAAGTACGCCGAGGCATTCAACTGCGTAATCAAGCTTATCGGCAAGGTTAAACGCCTTGACGACGGCAGAATCGACATTCTTGTTGCTCCTATGTTTGTTCCGAATATGAGCCAGCTTGCAAATATTGACAACGAGTTCAACGGAATTATGGTAAGAGGCGACTGCACAGGCGACGTAGTATTCTACGGCAAGGGCGCAGGCAAGCTTCCGACAGCAAGCGCAGTTGTTGCAGACGTTGTTGACTGCTGCAAGCACCTCAAAACCAGAAAATACCTTTTCTGGGCAGACGGAAACGGCAGCAACATCATTCCCTACACAGAGTCAAAAACAGCCGTATATGTTCGCATCAAGGGCGAAAATGCTCTTAAAAAGGCGGAAAAGATTTTCGGTGCAATCAGCGTAATCAAAAGAGAAAATGTTCCTGCTGATGAAGCTGCATTTGTTACAACAGAAATGCCCTACGGAGATATTATGGAAAAGACAGAAGCACTCAGAAACGAGGGTGTGGAGGTTCTTTCAACAATCCGCATAGGCGATTTATAATAAAGTCGGATTTCCGACACGAAATCAGAGTAGATTTATATTGCTTAACTTATTTTGCCCGATTATTTCGGAGCAGTTTGCTATAAAGTAAAAAACAAAAGAGGAGTATTGAGTAAATGAGTTTGATAGTTCAGAAATTCGGCGGCAGCTCTGTTGCCAACGCCGAGCGTGTAATGAACGTTGCGAAAATCGTAACGGACACCTTTGCAAAGGGCAACGACGTTGTAGTTGTTGTTTCCGCACAGGGCGACACAACAGACGACCTTATCGAAAAGGCGCAGGAGATTAACCCCAACGCTTCACGCCGTGAAAAGGATATGCTTCTTGCCGCAGGCGAGCAGATTTCAATTTCACTTCTTGCAATGGCAATTGAAAAGCTCGGCTACCACGCAGTTTCACTGCTCGGCTGGCAGGCAGGCTTTGAAACAACTTCTGCCCACACAAGCGCAAGAATCAAAAGAGTTGAGGCTTCAAGAATCAGACGTGAGCTTGACAAGAAAAACATTGTTGTAGTTGCAGGCTTCCAGGGACTTTCCAAGTACGGCGACGTTACAACACTCGGCAGAGGCGGCTCCGACACAAGCGCAGTTGCTATTGCCGCTGCAATGCACGCAGACTTGTGCCAGATTTACACAGACGTTGAGGGCGTTTACACAGCAGACCCCAGAAAGGTTAAAAACGCTCAGAAACTCAAAGAGATTTCCTATGACGAAATGCTTGAGCTTGCCACACTCGGCGCTCAGGTTCTTAACAACCGTTCGGTTGAAATGGCTAAAAAATATAACATCGAGCTTGAAGTGCTTTCAAGTATGGCTAAGGCTTCGGGTACAATAGTAAAGGAGAAAACAAAAATGGAGAAAATGTTAATCAGCGGTGTTGCTAAAGATACAGAGGTAGCAAGAATTTCTGTAACGGGTATTCCCAACCTTCCCGGTCTTGCTTTCAAGATGTTCTCAAAGCTTTCTGCAAAGGATATCAATGTTGATATTATCCTTCAGTCTATCGGTCACGACGGCAAAAAGGACATCAGCTTTACAGTAGCTAAGGACAGAGGTCAGGAAGCTGTTGCCTGCCTTAAGGACTATATGGAAAACCTCGGCGCTGCCGAAATTCTTTATGACGACAACGTTGCCAAGATTTCAATCGTAGGCGCCGGTATGGAAAGCCACGCAGGCGTTGCTACAAAAATGTTTGAGGCTCTTTATGACGCTCAGATTAACATTCAGATGATAAGCACAAGCGAAATCAAGGTTTCCGTTCTTATCGACGCAGCAGATGCTGACAAGGCAGTTTCTGCAATCCACGCAAAATTCTTTGACTGATATAAACCAGTCTGGTATTCGGGCAGCCAAATGGCTGCCCTATTTTGTTTTATAACGCCTGTTTCCTCCGAAAAACCATAATTTAGTGTGGAGTTTGGAGTTTGGAGTGTGGAGTTGTGGTCGAGTG
>CAMBNE010000218.1 GCA_945868935.1 uncultured Clostridia bacterium | reverse complement strand
TTTATCTGTATTGTAACAAGACAGGATATAATTAAATATTTTACAGAAATGCCGCATTCAGATTGAATGCGGCATTTAGTTTATAGTATCTATTATTTAGTTTTACCGATATCGTGTCTGAAGTGTGCACCCTCAAACTTGATTTTGTCAACTGCGGTATATGCTTTTTCAAGTGCTTCGTCAAGAGTTTCTGCCCTTGCAGTTACACCGAGAACTCGTCCGCCGTTGGTGTAGAACTTTCCGTTTTCGTACTTAGTTCCTGCGTGGTAAACGGTTGCACCCTCAACCTGACCGTTATCGTCAAGACCGAACATCTCGATTCCCTTTTTATAGGAAACGGGATAGCCTCCGCTTGCCATAACTACGCAAGCCGCCGCACCGTCGTACCATTCAATGTCGATGTCGGAGAGCTTTTCGTCAATGACTGCTTCGCAGATATCTACGAGGTCAGTTTTGAGTCTGGGAAGAACAACCTGTGCTTCGGGGTCACCGAAACGAGCGTTGTACTCGATAACCTTCGGGCCGTTCGGAGTAATCATCAAGCCGAAGTACAGACAACCCTTGAAAGGTCTACCCTCTTTGTTCATTGCTTCAATTGTAGGCTTGAAGATTGTTTCCATACATATGTCTGCAATTTCGTCGGTGTAGTACGGGTTTGGGCTGATTGTGCCCATTCCGCCTGTGTTAAGACCTTCGTCGTTGTCGTAAGCACGCTTATGGTCCTTGGAGCTTACCATAGGCTTTACGCACTTGCCGTCTGTAAAGGCGAGGACGGAAACCTCGGGGCCTGTCAGGAACTCCTCGATTACGATATTGTTGCCCGAGTCACCGAACTGCTTGTCCTCCATAATCGACTTGATTGCAGAAACAGCCTCGTCAATTGTCTGAGCAATGATAACGCCCTTGCCGAGTGCAAGACCGTCAGCCTTGACAACTACGGGAGCAGTGTTTTCAGATTTTACATACTCAATTGCCTTGTCAGCGTTATCGAAAACCTCGTATTTTGCAGTCGGAATGTTGTATTTTTTCATAAGGTTCTTTGAAAAAACCTTTGAAGCCTCAATAATTGCGGCGTTTGCATTAGGACCGAAAGCACGGATTCCAGCATCTTCAAATACGTCAACCATACCTGCGGCAAGCGGGTCGTCAGGAGCAACAAACGCAAGGTCAATTGCGTTTTCTTTTGCAAACTTAACCATTGCTTCCTTATCCATTACACCGATATTTACGGTTTCGGCATCTCTTGAGATACCGCCGTTGCCGGGTGCGCAGTAAAGCTTTGTACATTTCGGACTTTCAAGCAGCTTTCTTATAAGTGCGTGTTCTCTGCCGCCCGAGCCAATCATCAATATATTCATAGTAACACCCCGTATCAGTGATGGAAAAGTCTGATTCCCGTAAAGGACATTGTCATATTGTACTTGTTGCAGGTTTCGATTACGTTGTCGTCACGTATTGAGCCGCCCGGCTGTGCAACGTACTGAACGCCTGAACGCTTTGCTCTTTCGATATTGTCGCCGAACGGGAAGAATGCGTCTGAGCCGAGCGAAACGCCGCTGAAATTAGCAAGCCACTCCTTCTTTTCCTCTTTTGTAAGGGGTTCGGGTTTTGTTGTAAAGAACTGCTGCCATACACCGTCAGCGAGAACGTCCTCGTAATCGTCGGAAATGTAAACGTCGATTGTGTTATCTCTGTCGGGACGTCTGATGTTCTCAACAAACGGAAGATTCATTACCTTCGGATGCTGTCTTAAAAACCAGATATCAGCCTTGTTGCCTGCAAGGCGTGTGCAGTGGATTCTTGACTGCTGACCTGCGCCAACGCCGATAGCCTGACCGCCCTTTGCGTAGCAAACGGAGTTTGACTGTGTGTACTTAAGTGTGATAAGGGCGATAAGAAGGTCACGCTTTGCCTCCTCGGGAAGCTCCTTATTTTCTGTTACTATATTCTGCATAAGCATTGCTTCGTCGATTTTAAGCTCGTTTCTGCCCTGCTCAAATGTTATGCCGAAAACGTCCTTGTGCTCAATCGGAGCAGGAACGTAATTGGGGTCAATTTTTACAACGTTATATGTACCCTTTCTCTTTGTTTTCAAAACCTCAAGAGCCTCGGGAGTGTAGTCGGGAGCGATGATTCCGTCGGAAACCTCTCTCTGCAAAAGGCGTGCTGTCTGAACGTCGCAGGTATCGGAAAGTGCTACCCAGTCGCCGTAGGAGGACATTCTGTCTGCACCTCTTGCCATTGCATAAGCTGAGGCAATCGGAGAAAGCTCCAAATCATCTACAAAGTAAATCTTCTTTAATGTGTCGGAAAGCTCTGTTGCAACTGCGGCACCTGCGGGGCTTACGTGCTTGAATGACGCTGCGGCAGGAAGTCCTGTTGCAGCCTTGAGTTCTCTAACAAGCTGCCACGAATTGAAAGCGTCGAGAAAGTTAATGTAGCCGGGTTTGCCGTTTAATACCTCAACGGGTAAGTCCTTGCCGTCCTGCATAAAAATTCTTGACGGCTTCTGATTGGGGTTACAGCCGTATTTTAAGGCGAGTTCGTTCATTTTTATCGTCCTTTCTGATTCAGAATATTATAGTATTATTTATTCTTATTGATTATTCTTGACTCTGAGGTATTTGTTGCTATGTCAATATAGCGCACAAAGAGAGAAACCTTGTTGTCCTTGTTAAGAGCGTTCCAGATTTTCTCTGCAAATGTATCAATGTCGTCGTTGCCGATTTCAACCAGAGTAGGCTCGCCCTCAAAGCTCGGGAGCGGATTGCCGTCACTCATATAGGTGTGGATAAATCTGCCCAGACCTGCGATTGGTGAATCGTATGTAAAAGTATATCTCTCACAGCAATCGGGGTTGCCGTCTGCGCTCTTGAGGATTGACATTGCGTAGTTCATCTTGCCGTCAGTGCACTTTACAATACCGGAAATTCGAGGTGTGTAGTTAGGACCGTCAGGCTCAAATTCACGTGTACGGAGTGACTGCTCAAAGGTCATCTGCTGATTCATCAGGTCATAGATTGTGTCGGTCTGGTCGCCGTTTGTAACGATTGTCTTGTTGCCGAGCACTCTTACGGGTGAATAGATGATAAGCGAGGGGTCAACAAGCTTTGACGGGTCAAAAGCCTGAGTCTTTATGCCGTCCTCGGTTTCTACAAAAACTCTGTTTCTGCTGTTTTCGCTTCTGCCCATAATAAAGTATGCGATTACAGCCTTTGTGCCGTCTGCACTTCTGCCGATTACTATACCTCTGCCGGGGTATGTAGTTGAGGAAATGTCGTTAAAAAGAGATACCGGTTTCATAATTTACCTCCGATTAGTCAAGAATTTCTGTTTTGTTGTCTTTTACGATAATTTTATCTTCGCAGAAAAGCGAAACAGCCTTGGGAAGAATTTTCCATTCAGCTTGCTCCATAACTCTTTTCTGTAAATCTTCGGGAGTGTCGCCGTTTTTGATTTCAACAGCC
>CAMBNE010000217.1 GCA_945868935.1 uncultured Clostridia bacterium | reverse complement strand
ATTACAGTGCCTGTTGAAGCAATGTCGGAAAGCATAATCTCACGTTCAAACACGAGTAACGCACCTGTTTTTGAGCGTGAAAACAGAAGCGAGGTATCGGCAGCGTCAACAATTGACTTTTTAACAGCCTTTTTCCACTCATCGCTTTTTCTGTGCTTGGAAAAAATTTTTATATATTTTTTGTATGTATTATTTCTTCCCATTTGCTCAAGGAGCTTTCTAAGCTCAGGCTGGAAAATTATTACAATAATTATAACCGACGCTTCAAAGAAAGTCTGAAGGAGCGACGACAGCATTGTAAGCCCGAACAGAGAAGAAATAAAATAAACGATTAAAAGAAGCAAAATACCCTTTAAAAGCTGAACAGCTCTCGTTTCCCTGATTAGCTTGAAAAGTCCGAAAATCAAAATCGCAATTGCCAAAATATCAACAATATCCCTGATCTGAATTGTTCTGAAAATCGAAAAAATGTTGTTGATTATTTCCATTGCGTTTCCCCCTCTCAAGACTTTGCCGCACAAAACAGGCGTTTTAAATTTGATAGTCAAGAAATAAAACGCCTTAATCTTTGTACGCTGTATTTTTATTTTAACACATATTAAATATCAATTGCAACCTTTTTTAATTCTTTTTTGAATTTATTTATTGTTCTTATTGACGAAGCAAAATAATCAACCTGTTCGCAGGTTGAAAAGACCGATATAACTGCTCTTACAGTGCCGGTATCATTTGTACCGAAAAATTCGTGAGCAAGTGGTGCACAATGAAGTCCTGCTCTGACAGCAATATTGAAGCGCTTGTCGAGAATTTCAGCCGTTTCTTCACTGTCAAGTCCTTCAATATTAAAAGAAATTACAGGAACACATCTGTGTGTTTCGGGAGAATCAGTATAGAGTACGACACCCGGAATATTCTTTAATTTATTGTACAAACGGACAGCGAGTCTTGATTCCTGCCTCTCGATACCGCGTTCGGTTCTTTTCATCACAAATTTTATTCCTTCATTAAGTCCTGCAATTCCGGGAAGATTCGGAGTTCCGCTTTCGTATCTGTCGGGCAGTGTTGCAGGTTGTTTTCTGTCAGAAGAAAAACTGCCTGTACCTCCTTGAATCAGACTTTCAGGCAAAGTTTCTGAGTTAATCGCAAGTATGCCCGTTCCCATAGGTCCGTAAAGTCCTTTATGACCTGCCGTGCAGAGATAGTCAATACAACTGTCTTTTAGTGAAATCGGTACTACGCCGGCTGTCTGTGCCGCATCTACGCAAAACAAAACGCCGTGTATTCTGCATAAAGCCGCTATTCGCTCAACAGGAAGTCTTACACCGAAAACATTTGATGCGTGAGTGCAGATTACAAGCCTTGTATTCGGCTTTATTGCATTTCTGAAATTATTTATGGTTTCTTCATCGTCGGGAGAATAATCGGCTATTGAGTACTCTACCCCGTTTTCCTTCAGATTTTCAAGCGGACGCAAAACGGCGTTATGCTCAAGTGAAGAAATAACAGCGTGGTCACCCTCTTTTAATATACCCTTTATCACGTAATTTAGAGCGGCTGTACAATTATAAGAAAATATTATTTTTTCGGGTGAGTCAGCATTAAAAAGCTTTGCGGCATTTTTGCGGCAATCGTACATAATTTCAGACGCTTTGAGCGACATATTGTGACCGCTTCTGCCGGGATTTGCTCCGTAATACCGCATTGTTCTGTCAACAGCGTTGACTACGGCACGTGGTTTTGGAAAGGTTGTTGCTCCGTTATCAAAATAAATCATTCTGCATCAACGGCAGCCGTTCCTATATAGGCTATACCGTTCCTTGAAAGAATTTCTATAGCTTTTGCAAAGTCACTTTTTACAAAAAGACTGTATCCGCAGGACCTGTTTTTCAGATTCATAGGTGTTCGTATAAGTCTGCTGAATACATTGTTTTTCCCTAATATTTCCCTTGCTCTCATGGCAAGCGTTACCGAATTAAACATTATTAAGTTATTTTCCATTATTTTCACCTTTATTTATATGCATAAGATATTATGCTTTTTATTACATACTATGAAAAATAACATAAGAATGGTACAAAAATAAGCGGCACGAAAACGTGCCGCAAAAATTAACCCATTTTGTCGCTTAGAAGATTTCCCATATTGTACATTCCCGGCTTTTGGAAAGCAAGAAATGCCGCAGCATTTACTGCGCCGACAGCAAAAACTTCTTTTGACTGTGCCTGATGTGAAACGGTGATTACCTCGTCGTGACCTGCAAAAATAACCTCGTGTTCTCCGACAATTGTTCCGCCTCTCACTGAATGAATACCGATTTCATTCTTTGAACGCTTTTTCCTGTAGGAATGTCTGTCATAAACATACTGCGGTTCTTCATCAAGAACATCAGATATTCCGTCGGCTATCATAAGTGCTGTACCGCTCGGAGCGTCAAGCTTTAGATTATGATGCTTTTCAACAATTTCAATATCAAAGCTGTTTCCAAGCACCTTTGCAGCTTCTTTTGTAAGCTCAATAAGAAGATTTATGCCAAGCGACATATTGCCCGAATAGAATATAGCTATTTTTTCTGAAGCAGACCTGATTTTATCAACCTGCTCCGTAGAATATCCTGTAGTGCAAATCACGCACGGAACAGAATTTTCAAGAGCGTATCCGAGCATATCATCAAGTATAGCAGGATTTGAAAAATCAATTATTGCATCCGGCTTTTCGTTAATCTCACTGAAAGATTTGAAAACAGGAAAATCATATGTGCTCTCTCCGAAAGCGTCAACTCCGAAAAGTGCGCTTGTTTCGGGATTCTGCGATACTGCATCTGCTACAAAGTGTCCCATTTTGCCGTTACATCCGACAATTCCGATATTTACCATTTTTACATCCCCTTTAATTAAAGCAATACCGCACAGAGCGTGTGCGGTATCACAAAACAGAAATTTATTATTTATTTAGCGTGCTTGCCGAGTAAATCATACTTTGCAAGACAATCCTTGAGGTCGTGATAACCCGAAACGCTCATAGGAACGAGCGGCAGTCTGCACTCGCCTGCGTCATATCCGAAAAGATTCATAGCTGTCTTAATCGGAATGGGGTTAACGTCGCTAAACAAAACATTCATAAGCTCAAGGTAATGGAAATGAAGCTTCTGTGCCTCTGCAAAGTTATTCTCAAGGCAGAGCTGACAGATTTTGTGCATCTCAGCAGGACAAATGTTCGCAAAAACAGAAATTACACCAAGTGCTCCGAGTGACATAAACGGAACAGTCTGATCATCGTTACCTGAATATATGTCAAGCTTATCTCCGCAAAGAGAACGGATTAATGCAACCTGTGAAATATTTCCGCTTGCTTCCTTTGCAGCAACAATTCTCTCGTGCTTGCAAAGCTCCTGATATGTCTTAGGCTGAATGTTGCAGCCTGTTCTTGACGGAACATTGTAAAGAATAATCGGCAAATCTACAGAATCTG
>CAMBNE010000216.1 GCA_945868935.1 uncultured Clostridia bacterium | reverse complement strand
CGCCGCTAAAAGACACATTCACCTTGACCCTGCAACAGCAGAGCAGTTCGGTCTTGAGGACAAGCAGATTGTATCCGTTAAGGTCGGCGAAAGCACAGGCAGAGCAACAACCTTCGGCGACGTTGTTATCCGTGTAAGCCCCAGCTACGCTCCTGCAATGCACATTGACACAGACGAGTCAAACGCCGCAGGTCTGGGCGGAACAGTTGACGGTGAAATCATCGCTTAAGAAATACTCAAATTCAAAGGTTGTCCGAAAGGACAGCCTTTTTTATTTTATCAGCTCACACAATTAATGATTGTAGCGGCGAACTGCGTTCGCCATAATGCAAAAATTGCGTTGCAATTTTTGCATAGGGACGTCTGGGAAGCCGTCTCCTACGGAAATGTTGTTATAATACCAACGCTAAATTATAAATCACTCAAAAACGTGTGCAGAAAATCGGGGAAAATCTCTCTCCACGCCTTTTCGTTATGCTCATTTTCAAACAGGATTACCTCGTTCATCATATCGTACGGGTAGCCTGTTTCGGGCAGTAGGTCGTACATTTCTTCAACGCTTTCAAAAATCATCTGTTCAAGCTCATCGCCGTTGCCGCAATAAATATAGAGATACGGCATATTGTCCGTCATTTTATTCAGCAGATATTTTCTCCAGTCGTCATTTGTATAGCAGAGAAACGCAGGAGAAAACGCACCGATAAAGCTGAAAAAGCCGCTGTGCTCCACTCCCGAAAAGAATGACATCAATCCGCCCGAGGAGCTTCCGCAGATTGCTCTGCCACGCCTGTCCGTCCTTACGGGGAAATTTTCCTCAACATACGGCACAACCGTATTCATCAGAAAATCATCAAAGATTTCTCCCTGCGGAGTGAAAATATCGTTTAATAACTCTCTGAGCTGAATCTCACCGATACACTTCGGCGTAAGCTCGCTGTCACGGTAAATGTTGCCGTTGTCTATTCCGACAATCACTGCTCCCGACAAGCCGTTTTTAATTTCATTTTCAACAGCACCTACTACCTCCCACGAGCCGCAGGGCGTTGCGTTATCGTCAAAAAGATTCTGTCCGTCTGTCATATAGACTACGGGCAGTTTTTCGTTTTCGTTATGTTCGGGAACGTAAATCCACACACGTCTGTCGCCTTTGTCATGAAACGGCAGATTGACGGTATGAAGCTCTGAATTTGTCATAAATATCACCGTTACTATTAAAACATAAATTTATAAATCTTTCAAGCTGTATAAAAGATAATTTACTGCCGATAATAGCTTACGAGGTGATTTTTTATGATTAATGATGTTGAAATGCTTACTTATGTCCTGCAAAATGCCGAGATGGGATGTCAGGGAATTACGAGCGTACGAAAAAAGCTGCACGACAGCAGAGTTGACGGCGTGCTGTGCGAGCAGCTTATAAAGTACGGAAAAATTTATCACTGTGCAAACAGTATGCTTCGCAGCCGAGGTGCTGAGATTCACCACGTAAGCCCTGTTACAAAGGCTATGACACGCCACGCCGCAGAGCGTGACCTCAAGCGTGACTCCTCGGCTTCGCACATTGCGGAAATGATGATTAAGGGCAACACAATGGGAGTTAATAAAATGACACGTCATATCCGAAATTATGACGGAAACGACCCTCACGTGAGCACACTTGCCAAAAAGATGCTCGACACCGAGGAAGAAAACATCAGGGAGATGAAAGCTTTTTTATAAATGCTGAATTGGTCAGCTATATTATAAATATTCGGAGCGAAGCGACCCTTAACTCCACTCTCCACACTCCAAACTCCACACTCATACAAGGTGTTTTCCTATCTGCAATATTGCGTTGTGACTGCAAATCAGTCTGCCGTTTTCCCTGATACGTGCAGTTTCAATCCTGCTCATTCTTCTTTTGCCGTATTCCGAAAGCAGTCTTTTCAGCTTTTTGGGGATTGACGGATATTCAAACACAATATAGTAACTCTCATTATACAGATAAGCTGAATTTCTGTTGCAGCAGACGTTGAGTCTGTACAGCTTTTCAAGCGTATCAAGAAAATTTCCGCTGCCGCCCAGCGAATAACAGACGCACTCCCCCGTGTCCTTCATTCTGTAGCTGCGGCGGATTTTTTCATATACTGTAATCAGAATATAGCACTCGTCCTCAAAGGGCAGAGCCTCAATGTCAACATTCCTGTTGCATATCTCAACTCCTGCTTTTGAACAGCCAAGCTTCATTATTTTTATCAGCGCCTTGCGTGAGTCACTGTCGTAAAGATTTATTTTTTCAAAATCAATCGAATAGTCCTCCATATCCTTAGTACATAATATTATCAGCACCTTATTTTCTCCGAGTTTATCAACAGTCAAAGCCCTTCCTCCAAAAAATAATACTATTAACATATTATGATTTATACATATATTTTGCAAGTGAATATTGGTGGAAAAATGACAGGAAAATATTAATAATATATATTGCTAATTCTAACTTAAAATGATAAAATTGTAATGTAAATTAATAATGAGAGGGTGCTATTTATGCCAAGCTGGCTTAACGACGCAGTATTTTATGAAATATATCCGCAGAGCTTTTATGACTCTAACGGTGACGGTATCGGAGATATAAACGGAATTATCGAAAAACTCGACTATGTAAAGGGACTCGGCTGTAACGCAATCTGGCTTAATCCCGTTTATGACTCGCCTTTTATGGACGCAGGCTACGACGTTCGCAACTACAAGCAGGTTGCCGCACGTTACGGAACAAACGACGACCTTGTAAACCTTTTTAACGAGGCGCACAAAAAGGGAATTAAAATTCTTCTCGACCTTGTTCCCGGACATACCTCCGACACTCACCCTTGGTTTCTTGAAGCAAAAAAGGCGGCTGAAAGTGAATATTCAAACCGCTATATATTTACTCAGAACGTCTGGGACGCACCGCCCGAGTACAGAATGATGTGCGGAATCTGCGAGCGCAACGGCAACTATATGGTAAACTATTTCAGCTCACAGCCTGCGCTCAACTACGGCTTTTATGAAATCACCCACCCCGAGTGGCAGCTCCCCTGCGACCACCCCGACTGTCTTGCGACGGTTGAAGCAATCAAGGACGTAATGCGTTTCTGGCTTGACAAGGGCGCAGACGGATTCAGAGTTGATATGGCTGATTCGCTCGTCAAAAACGACGACGAGAAAATCGCAACCGCCAAAATCTGGAGAGGCGTTCGTGAAATGCTTGACGAGGAATACCCCGAGGCTGCAATGGTTTCCGAGTGGTGTTCACCCGACCGTGCAATCAACAACGCAGGCTTCCATATGGACTTTTATCTTGACCACTTCGGCAACGGCTACAACATTCTTTCACGCTGCGGCGAATGGGGCGACAAGGCTGTTTTCAATCCGAACGGCAAGGGTGATATAAAGGCTTTTGCAGACGAGTATCTTCCTGCTTACGAGCGTTCAAAGAACAACGGCTATATCAGCTATATG
>CAMBNE010000215.1 GCA_945868935.1 uncultured Clostridia bacterium | reverse complement strand
TTTCACGGCGGAAATTCCACAACGTCGTACAATCTTTTGGCTTGCAGATTTTTGCTTGATGATTTTCATATTTATGCAGTAGACACAATCGGTCATCCCGGCAAGAGCGACGAGGTCAGCCTGTCTGCAAAAAATTACGACTACGGAAAATGGGCGAGCGAGGTTATTACGCAAATTGGCTACGACAAAATCAACTGCTTCGGTACATCATTCGGCGGAGGAATTCTTGCAAAGCTTATGTGCGTTGCTCCGCAAAAGGTTGAAAAAGCTGTGCTTGTTGTGCCTTCGGGAATAAATAACGCTTTCCCGATTTCATCAGCAAAGATGATGATTCCGCTGATAAAATATCTTGTAACTAAAGATGAAAAATACATAAAGCAAACCGCACTGTTTATGTCAATCAGGGAAGATGTGCTCGACAGCGACACTATGGATACGATAAAGGACAGCTTTGACAACGTAAAAACAAAAGTCGGTATGCCGACGAATGTTGACGATAGATTAATGCAGAAGTTCAAATCCCCTGCACTTGTAATTGCTTCGGAAAAGGATTGTCTTTTTCCTGCAAGAAAGGTTCTGCCTCGTGCAAAGCAGATTATCCCGAACTGTCAGGTGCGTGAGCTGAAAAACAGCGGTCACATTCACGTTTTACCGCAGTATGAAAAGGATTTGGTAGTAGATTTTCTGAACGCATAAAGCAGTTTATAAATTTTGGAGGACATATAAAATGGCTTCGAGCAAAGAATATCTTAATTATATTTTGGAGCAGTTGTCAGAGCTTGACGAAATAACTTACCGGGCAATGATGGGCGAGTACATAATCTATTACAAAGGGAGAATCGCAGGCGGAATCTATGACAAAAGATTTCTTGTAAAGCCCGTAAAAGCGGCTGTCGCGCTTTTGCCCGACGCATCCTTTGAAAAGCCCTACGAGGGAGCAAAGGAAATGCTTCTGATAGAAAACACCGACGACAGGGAGTTTCTTGCAAGGCTGTTCAAAGCAATGTATGACGAACTGCCAATCCCGAAAAAGAAAAGTAAAAAGAAATAGAGGGAATAATATGTCATTTGACTACAAAAAAGAATATAAGGAATTTTATATGCCGCCCAAAAAGCCTACTATTGTCGAAGTTCCTGCTATGAATTACATTGCAGTCAGGGGAAAGGGCAATCCGAATGATGAAAACGGCGAGTACAAGCAGTCGATAGGTCTGCTTTATGCAATTGCCTTTACAATCAAGATGAGCAAGAAGGGCGACCATCGGATTGACGGATATTTTGACTATGTTGTTCCTCCGCTTGAGGGCTTCTGGTGGCAGGACGGCGCAGAGGGAATAGACTACACACGCAAGGGTGATTTCAGGTTTATTTCAATTATCCGCCTGCCCGATTTTGTGACGAAAAAGGATTTTGAGTGGGCGGTTGAAGAAGCAACAAGAAAGAAGAAAACCGATTTTTCAAATGTCGAGTTTCTCACATACAATGAGGGCTTGTGCGTTCAGTGTATGCATATCGGAAGATATGATGACGAGCCTGCAACCGTTGAGCTTATGCACGAATATGCAGAAAATCAGGGATATGAAATTGATATAACCGACAGTCGTTATCATCACGAAATTTATCTGAGCGACACAAGACGAGTTGCACCCGAAAAGCTGAAAACAGTAGTGCGCCACCCGATAAAGAAAAAGTAAAGAAAAGTAAAACGGGACTGTTTTTCAGCCCCGTTTTTTATACTATATAAATCAGTTTTTGCATTTAATCAGCTTTTCAGCCAAGTCACAGATATCCGCAGCGGCGTTTGAGTTGATTTTTCTGCGCTGATTTTCTGCCATAGCGAGACAGGCTTTTTCATCATCAATAATCTTTAATGCCTCGGATAATTCTCTTTTTGATGCCCTGCAAAGCCTGCTCATACCGTTTTTGCTGAAAAATTCTGCGTTGCGTGTTTCACAACCCGGAATCGCCGCAGTGTGCAGTATAGGTATATTGCTGACAGCGGCTTCGGTTGACGAAAGTCCTCCCGGTTTTGTGACAAACAGGCTTGCAGCTTTCATATATTCAGCCATATTTTCGCAGTAACCGAGAACATTCACCTTCGGATAACCGGCGGATTTCAGCTTGTCATAAAGTTTTTTATTGTTGCCGCAGATGACAATCAGCTCGGTGTTTTCATAATCGTAAATTACGGACGAGAGCATTTTAACCGCCTTTTTAATTTGTCCGCCGCCCATACTCCCGCCGCTTACAAGGATATATTTTTTGTCTGAATCAAGTCCAAGCTTTTCACGGATTTCATCTTGGTTTTCGCTTTCCGAAAATCTGCTCATAACGGGAATGCCGAGAGGGCACAGCTTTTCTTTTGCAATCCCTTTGTTTGTGTAATCGTCGGCAAGCTCAGGTGAGGGGGTAACATAGACGTCGCAGTCCGTTTCCTCTGTGAACGGAATACAGGTATAGTCCGTACCGATAAACATTGTTTTCGGTACAGGAATCCCGTCACTTTTCATATTTGTGATGATTTCGGCAGGGAACAGGTGAGTCATAATGATTATGTCAAAATGATTTTGCTCAAGATATTCACCCAGAGTTGAAACCATACAGTGATTAATAAAGTATACGGGAGAGCGAAACGGCAGTTTTCTGTAGAGCTGACCTGCTCCGTAAACAGCTCCGAAAAATCGTGGTGCTTTCTGCGCAAGATATATGTAGGCATTGTTGATTTTACCTGCAAGCTTTTTACTGCGCAGGTTGTACGGATTGAGCATAACAGCATTGTGATTGCGGCGTTTCAGCTCTTCCATAACTGCTTTTCCTGCCGAATTGTGACCTCCGCCCGTGCCGCAGGAAAGAATTAACGCTTCCACAACAAACTGACCTCCGGTTTCTCTCTTTTCTCCTTACTGAAAAGCAGTTTTACAACAACAACCGCCGTAATCAGCGAAAATCCGATACAGATTACCGGATTTCTTACTAAAAAAAACATACAGATAAGGGCGCTTATGTAGGATACAAATGTGCGGTAAAAATGCGGAGAAATACGCAAAACAACCGAAAACAGAATAAAGAAAAACGCAAGAATAATCAGCGGCTGCCATAGCGGCAAAAGACCGAGCAGACAGCCGAAGCTTACTGCAATTCCTTTTCCGCCTCTGAATTTAAAAAATACGGGAAAAGCGTGGCCGATTACGGGAGCGGCAATTATCATTGCCGAAAGAATCACGTTATCAGACGTTGCTCCTGACTGATGAATATAAAAGGAAACGGGCAGAAATCCCTTTGCAAGGTCAAAGACAAGCGTGAGCAGTCCGCACCAAAAGCCGCCGTACATAAATGCGTTGGCTGTACCGGGGTTTTTGTCCTTGCTGTTTTCAAGCATATTATCCTTTTTAAATAGTTTAGCAAAAATTCGGGCATACAAAACACTGCCTGAAAAATAGCCTAACAATATAAAACCGATTGTTTTTAACATAATTATCTCACTTCGATTAAAACCTTTCAAAAGTGTA
>CAMBNE010000214.1 GCA_945868935.1 uncultured Clostridia bacterium | reverse complement strand
ACGACAGGAGTATTGATTGCTACATAGAACGGCGAGAAGTTTATTATAGAACAATTGGAAAGTATCATAAATCAATCTGTTGCTGTTGATGAAATCATTATTAGCGATGATGATTCAACGGACAGGACAATAGAACTTGTTTTGGATTTTATTGAAAAACATAAGAATTACAATATAAAATTATTCAAAAATAATGACCATGGATTTGTTAAAAATTTTGAAAATGCTTTTTTGAATTCCAGTTCTGAAATCTTATTTTTTTGCGATCAAGATGATATATGGAACAAAGATAAAGTTGAAATTTTTATAAAAGCATTTGAGGAAAATGATAAAATAAATCTCGTTTTTTCAAATGCAGATATTGTTGATGAAAATAAAAATTCAATAGGTATTACAAATTGGGACAGCGCCTTTAAAATGGGGTTAAGTTATGAGATAAATGAAAAGATTGTTCTTAATAAAGAAAAAATGATAAAAATGTTACCGTACGGAAATTATGTTACCGGTATGTCTATGGCTGTAAGACGTACATTGTTAGAAAAGATAGTTCCTTTTAACAAAATGTTGATTCATGATGACTATATTACTATTATGGCCGCTTATTATGATGAAGGTATTTTGGCAATTAATTCATCTACAGCATTATATCGTCAACATTCTAAAAATACTGTTGGATTTCATACACAAAACGGCGCAAATCGCAGCCATAGAAAAAGAAAATTAAAAAAGATAAAGACTTATTGTTTAAAAAATATCAAATCATTATTAAATTGGGATGAACGAATACGCTTGATTGAAAAGTTGTTTCCAAATGACAATGTTAATGAACTGAAACCAATTAATAATGTTATTTATGTTAGAAAAAAAATAATTGAATCAGGTGTATTTGCTGCCGTATTTAAAGCATTCAGATTATACATAAATAGTAATTTATATTCTAAAATTGAGTTTGTAAATGATATAGTAACTGTTTTAATTATGAGAAAAAATGAAAGAAAAAGAAGAATAAAAGAATATCTGGAGGAGTGTAAATGAATATTTTAGTAACAGGCGGCGCAGGCTTTATAGGCGCAAACTTTGTTTATCTTGAACTTAAGGAGCACCCCGAGGACAGAATTGTCTGCGTGGACAAGCTTACATATGCAGGCAACCTTGAAACGCTCAAGGAGGCTATGGAGCACGAGAATTTCAGATTTGTAAAAGCTGACATATGCGACAGAAAGGCAATGTTTGACCTTTTTGCAGAGGAAAAGTTTGATATTGTTGTCAACTTTGCAGCTGAAAGTCACGTTGACCGTTCCATTGAGAATCCCGAAATATTTTTGCAGACCAACATTCTCGGCACACAGGTGCTTATGGATGCGTCAAAGGAGTACGGCGTAAAGCGTTATCATCAGGTTTCAACCGATGAGGTGTACGGTGATTTGCCGCTTGACCGTCCTGACCTGTTCTTTACTGAAACAACTCCGCTGAAAACCTCGAGTCCGTATTCATCGTCAAAGGCGGGTGCTGATTTGCTTGTAAATGCATACCACAGAACCTACGGCTTACCCACAACAATCAGCCGTTGCTCAAACAACTACGGACCTTACCAGTTCCCCGAAAAGCTCATTCCGCTTATGATTGCAAATGCGCTTGCAGAAAAGCCGCTCCCTGTTTACGGCGAGGGAATAAATGTGCGTGACTGGCTCTATGTTGAGGACCATTGCAAGGCGATTGATTTGATTATCCGCAACGGCAAGGTCGGCGAGGTTTACAATATCGGCGGTCACAATGAGATGAAGAACATTGAAATTGTTAAAATCATCTGCAAGGCTCTCGGCAAAAGTGAGGACTTGATTGTGCACGTTACCGACAGAAAAGGTCACGATATGCGTTACGCAATTGACCCTGCTAAGATTCACGCAGAGCTTGGCTGGCTACCCGAAACAAAGTTCGTTGACGGTATTCAGAAAACAATAAAATGGTATCTCGACAACAAAGAATGGTGGGAACGCATAGTGTCGGGAGAATATCAGAACTACTATGATAATATGTACGGAGACAGGTTAAAGGACGCAGAATAATATGAAGGTGTTTGTTACAGGCGTAAAAGGCCAGCTCGGCTATGATGTTATGCGTGAGCTTGAAAAAAGAGGTTATAACGATGCAGTCGGTGTTGATATTGAAGAAATGGATATTACCGACAGAGAAAGTGTTGACAGGGTAATTTCAGGTGTTAATCCCGATGTTGTAATCCATTGTGCAGCTTGGACTGCGGTGGATTTGGCTGAAGATGAGGATAAAAAAGACAAGGTTCACCTTGTTAATGCAGTCGGTACCGAAAATATCGCAAAGGTCTGCAAAAAGCTTGACTGCAAGATGATTTATATTTCAACAGACTATGTTTTTGACGGTCAGGGAACACGTCCGTGGGAGCCTGACGACGAGAGAAATCCGCTCAATGTTTACGGTCAGACTAAATACGAGGGTGAGCTTGCTGTTGAAAAGTGGCTTGAAAAGTATTTTATTGTAAGAATTGCGTGGGTGTTTGGACAGAACGGCAAGAATTTTGTCAGAACTATGCTCAATCTCGGAAAGACGCACGATAAACTCACGGTGGTAAACGACCAGATAGGTTCGCCTACATACACACCCGACCTTGCAAGACTGCTTGTTGATATGGCAGAAAGCGATAAATACGGAATTTATCATGCGACAAATGAAGGCTTTTGCAGTTGGTACGAATTTGCTTGTGAGATTTTTAAACAAGCATCTGAATATGATTCGGTGTATAAAAACGTATCCGTATCACCTGTTACAAGCGATAAATACCCGTCAAAGGCAAAACGCCCGTCAAACAGCAGAATGAATAAAAATAAGCTGACTGAAAATGGCTTTGAAAAACTTCCTGACTGGCAGGATGCTTTGAGGCGATATATTGAAACAACAGGAGTATAAAATGGGACAGATTAAGGTAACAAAATGTGATATTGATGGACTTTGCATAATTGAACCTGCTGTGCACGGTGACAGCAGAGGATATTTTATGGAAACCTACAATCAGAATGATATGCACGAAAACGGTCTTGATATGGTTTTTGTGCAGGATAATCAGAGTATGAGCACAAAGGGCGTTCTGCGTGGACTTCATTATCAAAAAAAGTATCCGCAGGGAAAGCTTGTGCGAGTAATAAAAGGCTCTGTTTTTGATGTTGCTGTTGACCTCAGAAAGGACAGCAAAACCTTTGGAAAATGGTTTGGAATTGAGCTTACGGAAGAGAATAAAAAGCAGTTCTATATTCCCGAAGGCTTTGCACACGGATTTCTTGTTTTGAGTGATGTTGCAGAATTTTGCTACAAGGTTACAGATTTTTATCATCCCGGAGATGAAGGCGGACTTATGTGGAACGACCCGACAATAGGTATAGAATGGCCGCTTGAGGGAATTGATGAAATCAAACTTTCCGATAAGGACAAGATAAATCCTGCTTTTGGTTCTTTTGCATTTGATAAATAATATATTTTTGGA
>CAMBNE010000213.1 GCA_945868935.1 uncultured Clostridia bacterium | reverse complement strand
CGTATATTTTTCTTAAAGACGTGGTAATAAACGGCAAAAAGATGGATGAAAAATTACAAATAAAAACAGCATAAAAAATAATGCGGTACTGTCAGTCGGCAGTACCGCATTTATGCTATAAAATATCTGTTAATCGCCGAATGAAATTCCCATTGCCTTGGCAGTTTTGATTTCTTCGCAGTCTGTGGGAACGGTTTTGAGCTTTCCTGCAATTTCCTCAAGCGGAACAGGAACAACCTTGCCGTTGCGCAGTGCAACCATATTACCGTAATTTTTATCAATGATAAGCTGTGCGGCGGCTACGCCGAAGCGTGTGGAAATAACTCGGTCATACGGGTCGGGACTTCCGCCTCTCTGGAAGTGACCGGGAACGGTAACTCTTGTTTCCTGTCCCGTTGCCTGCTCAATTTCGTCGGCAATTTTGTAGGAGATAGAGGGGTACTTCATCTCTGCAATTGCCGCTTTTTTCTGCTTTTTGGGAAGTGAAGCAAGCTCCTTTGAGATTGCGCCCTCGGCTACAGCGAGAATTGAGAAGTTCTTTCCGCTTGCGGTACGTGCCTTGATTGTCTTGACAACCGAATTAATGTCGTACGGAATTTCGGGAATGAGAATAATGTCTGCACCGCCTGCAATTCCTGCATAAAGCGTGAGCCAGCCAACCTTGTGCCCCATAACCTCAATGATGAAAACACGTCCGTGCGAGGTAGCTGTTGTGTGAATACAGTCGATTACGTTTGTTGCGATGTCAACTGCGCTCTGAAAACCGAAGGTGATGTCTGTGCCCCAGAGGTCGTTGTCAATTGTTTTAGGGAGAGAAACGACGTTGAGTCCTTCTTCTCTGAGCAGGTTTGCGGTTTTCTGTGTGCCGTTGCCGCCGAGAACAACAAGGCAGTCAAGGTTAAGCTTTTTATAATTCTTTTTCATAGCCGCAACCTTGTCAACGCTGTTTTCGTCAATAACACGCATAAGCTTGAACGGCTGTCTTGACGTACCGAGGATTGTGCCGCCCATTGTGAGAATACCCGAGAAGTTTTCGGGCTTCATACGCCTGTACTCACCGTAAATAAGACCTCTGTAGCCGTCGATTATGCCGATAATCTCAACATCATCGGGACCGTAGTAATTGTACAGGGTTTTGGCAACTGCCCTGATTGTTGAATTAAGTCCCTGACAATCTCCGCCGCTTGTTAAAATACCTACTCGTTTCATTCTTCGTTTTCTCCTTTCTTAATTGGCACAATCGGTGTTCCGACTGTCTTTGCGTAGTCTGCTTTCATTGCGTTTTTCTGTGCTTTTAATGCAAGCTTTGAAAAATATTTCTGACAGTTAAGTCGCTTTTTACCTCGCTTGTCAACAGTAGTGTAGGTCATATCACTGTGCTGTCTGCGTGCATTTACCGTGTCCTTGAACATAGTATTCATTATGCCCTGCACACGGCTTTTTATATCCTCGTCCTCAACAGGGAATACAAGCTCAACTCGCTTGTCGAGATTTCTCGGCATCCAGTCGGCACTGCCCATATAATACTGAGGATTTCCGTTATTCTCAAAAATGAAAATTCTGCTGTGCTCCAGAAGCTGTCCTACAACAGAGATAACCTTTATGTTTTCGCTGAAGCCCTTAACGCCCGGCACAAGACAGCAGATTCCCCTTACAACAAGGTCAACCTTAACGCCTGCGTTTGATGCGTCATAAAGCAGGCTGATGATTTTCGGGTCGACAAGTGAATTCACCTTTGCAGTAATTTTTGCGGGAAGTCCGAGCTTTGCGTTCTGAGTTTCATTGATTATCATAGCCTCAAAAAATGTTCTCATTCCGTGCGGTGCAACAATAAATTTTTTGTACTCGGGCGGGAAGGAATATCCCGTAAGTACGTTGAACAGGGATGAAGCGTCAATTCCGTACTCCTCACGGCAGGTAAACATTCCTATGTCGGTGTAGAAACGGGCGGTGCTGTCGTTGTAGTTGCCCGTTCCCATATGCAGGTAACGTCTGATTCCGTCGTCATCACGGCGTACAACAAGGCAGATTTTGCAGTGCGTTTTAAGTCCCGTAAGACCGTAAATAACGTGACAGCCTGCCTTTTCAAGCTTGTTTGCCCACTGAATGTTGTTTTCTTCGTCAAACCTTGCCTTAAGCTCGACAAGCACGGTGACCTGCTTGCCGTTTTCGCAAGCCTTGATAAGTGCCGCTACAATCGGCGAGTTTCCGCTTACACGGTAAAGCGTCTGCTTGATTGCAAGCACCTTCGGGTCAACAGCGGCTTTCTTTACAAAGTCAACAACAACGTCAAAGCTTTCGTACGGGTGGTGAACAAGTCTGTCCTTTTCACGGATAGCCTTGAAAATATCGTCACAGCCGCAGAACTCGGCAGGCGGATTTACAGGGACAATCGGCTCAAAGCAGAGGTTTTCGCCGCCGTCAATGTGTGCAAATTTTGAAAGGAACGTAAGGTCAAGAGGACCTCTTTGCAGATATATCTCGTCCTCGCTGACTTCGAGTGCGTCGATAAGGAATTTTCTGATTTCTTTGTTGCACTTCTTGCTGAATTCAAGCCTTACGGGAACACCTCTCTTGCGCTTTTTGATTGACTTTTTAATCTCAGCCATCAAATCCTCGGTGTCCTCGTCAATGTCAAGGTCGGAGTCCCTTGTTATGCGGAATGCATCGTATTCTTTGATATTATAAAGCTCAAAAAGCTCTGTAAGGTATGCGGCGATTATCTTTTCAAGCAGGATAAACGCCCTGCCCTCGTGTGACGGAAGCTCAAGAAATCTCGGCAGAATCGAGGGCACCTGAACTACTGCGAAAAATTCCTCGTTTTCTGCGTTGGTAAGCCTTAGTGCAATATTCAGGCTTTTGTTTGCAAGCAGCGGGAAAGGTCTGCTTGTGTCAACCGCCATAGGGGTAAGAACAGGGAAAACTACCTTGTGAAAATACTCGTCAATATAAGCCTTCTGGTCACCGTCAAGCTCATCAATATTCTTGAAGGTAATTCCGTTTGCACGCAGTGTCGGAATTATTGAGCGATTGTAGCACGAGTACTGCTTTTTGGCAAACTCGTGGATTTTCTCTGAAAGACGGCTCATCACCTCAGTGGGAGTAAGTCCCGAGGCGTCCTTTGACTTTACTCCGTGATGAATCTGGTCAAGCACTCCTGCAACCCTGACCATAAAGAACTCGTCAAGGTTTGATGCGGTAATGGAAAGGAAGTTGCACCTTTCCATAATCGGATTATCCTTTTTCGTTGCTTCTTCCAGAACTCGCTTGTTGAAGTCAATCCAGCTCAATTCACGGTTATTATAGGGCATACTGTGCCATTGTGCCATCTGTTTAGCTTTATCACTTTTTTTCTTATTATCATTTGCTGACATAAAATCACCGCCGAATATATAATTAGTATATATTATTTTTTGATTATCCTTTTAACTCAACTATTAATTCAGGGTTGTTTTATGAGCTAAACCAGAATTTAATTCGGAATGCGTAATTCGGAATGCGGAATTAATGGTCGCTACGCTCCG
>CAMBNE010000212.1 GCA_945868935.1 uncultured Clostridia bacterium | reverse complement strand
CGGCGATGTTACATATAAGAGTGATGTATCCGACAGGCTGAAAATTAAGCGCCGAGATGCATTGTATGCATACACGGACAATGAATATCTGTACAGTGCATACAGTGAAGATGAAAAGGCTGCACAGTTTACTGTAAACGGCATCGGCATTCGTGCAGTCATTCCTCTTACAATTCCAAATGCGTGGAATGAAGCTGAAAATGATTTAAATATAACCCCTATGATAAACGTGTCCCCTTATTCTTATGGCTGCACAAACAAAGATATTATTGATTTCGCAGGACTAAACGAGGAGGAAAGGTAAATGATCGGTGAAGATGCAGTAAACAGCACTACGGCGTTGCTTGAAAAGCTTATGCAGATAGTTTTGGAAATAATAAAAATGCAGAGGGAACGGCAGTACAGAAGCCCTCAGAACTATTCCAAAGAAACAAAGCAGCCAAAAATCAAGTTCGGTGAGATGAAAAAATCAGAATATACCAAAATGCTTAATGCAGGCGACAAAATGCATCGTATCGAAGTTGATAAAAAGCAGCTTGACGGATTAAACAGCATTGCAAAACAGATAGGTGCCAAGTATTGGGTAATGAGCAATGAAGGAAATAATGCTTCTGTTATAGTTCCCGAAAAGTATTTTGACCAGATGAAAGGTGCTTTGGAAGAAGCCACAAAATTACAGCTTACTCAAAATCCTCAGTCCCTGGCTGTGCATAATGGCGATGAACTGATTAATGAAGCAGATATTTCGCTTGTCAGAGATGTACTCGAATATCACGACATTCCTGCGGTGAGCTTTAAGACTGATAACGGTTATATGAATATTGTAGCATCTGAATATGATGGACAATATAAAGCTGCACTTCAGGAAGTTGCAAAACTCAAAGATGAACTCAAAAATATTGACATCACCTCTTTTGATCAGACATTGCCATTTGAATACATAAGCAAGCTTGATGAAACGGTAATCACCGTAAACGAAGAACAGGCACAGTACATTAAATCTAATGTGCCTGAGGCTGAACTGCTCAAAGATGAAAACGGCACCATTGCTGTAAAATATCCAAATTCTGCTGAGAGCCGAGTGCAGTCCTGTTCCGAAAGCTTTTCAAAGGATATCGAGATGGCGCAGGATTATCTCATTACAGTTGTTGATAACAGCATTACCATAAATAAGGAAAAGCTACTTATCAGTGAAAATGCTTCTGAATTTTTTACAAAGGTTCCCAATACCGCAGGCGAGGATTATATTAAAATTTCAAAAGAAGATGCGGCTCTTCTTGACGGTGGGAAAACAATAACCACCAAGCTTGACTATGAAAAAATATATCAGATATTTGACAAAGACGGCAACTTGAAATCTGAACAGACAGGCAAAGAACTTGCAGCAAAATATAATACCAAAAGCCGTAACGCCGATAAAAATACAAGCATTTCTCATTATGACAATGCTTCTCTTGATCGGATCGAGCTCTACAATGCCAAAAGCAACAAGCTTATCAGTATTGGTATTGAAAATGCTGATATTATCCGCAACAATCTTTTAGAACAGGGATTCAGCAAATTTGCAGCCGAAAAACTTCTTGCAGATATAAACAAGGCTTTACCTCAGAACTTTAAAGATGTTTTTCAGTATTCGGCACATAATGAAAATGCCAAATTCAATGAAATTTCTTCTGATGTTTTAACGCAGTATATGCTTGCAAAAAAAATACAATCAGCCGAGCTTGTTGACGGATATAAGGATACACTGGGAAGTAAATGCTGTATTTACGATAAGAATACCGATAAATATATTCTTGTACCGGCACAGGAAACCCGATTGAAGGAAGCATTATCAAAAATGGGTTATGACAGGCTTCAGGTAAATGTTATAGCTTCTGAAACACAAAAATCATACACAGCAGGCGGTGCTGTTCTTGAACGTGAAAGCATTGAAGCAAAGAGCTTTGAGACCGATAATGCGGAAGTAGGAGCTTTCAAGTTTAATGCGGACGGACAGGGCTTTGTACTTATAAAGCAGGAAATAACTGATAATAACGAAATATCAATCAAATATGCTGATATAAGCCAGGAAACTACACGTCCCGAAATTGAAAAAGCTCTGCGTAATGAGTTTCAGATGAAGGACTCCGCATCTGTAGCTGAAATTCTGAATTGTATGGAAAAGGAACAGCTTATATCCAAGGCAGTAAGCGACATTACAAAAACAGGATTTGAAATTTCAAGGGTATCTTCCGATTACATAAAGATATCCAAGGGCGATGATACTTTATTGACAGAGCAGAACAAGGTTGATGTTAGTAAAATTTGTTCAACATTCGGAATTACAGAAAAAGAAGCCGAAAAGCTCAGAGACAGTCTTGACCGTTCTGTTAAGGCAGCAGAGAAAAAAGAAAAGGGTCAAACCTTTAATGAACTCAAAAGAGCTGCAAAAACTGCTTATGAAAATATCAAGGCTGAGAAAAAAGTCAAGGAAGCAGAAAAGACTGTTTCAGCCGAACTTGACAGGAGATAGGCTATGTCAGAAAGTAAAAAAGGTTTTCCTCAAAAGAAAAAAGCATCTGATTTTATAATTTATGCTGTTATTGCAGTAGTCCTTGCAGCTGTCGGTGTATGGGGCGGATATGTTTTGCAGGAAACAGCCAATATGAAAGGCGAGGTCAATTTTCAAAAGGCATTGGACCGTTCCGGTGACTATATGAATTTGAATAGCTTTCTTTCTGCTATCATATCAGCCTTGACAGATAACGGTATCGCCAAAAAAGGCGGAATGTATGGCGGAATGGCAGGGCTTCTCGTTTTTGCTTATCAGTTATCCAAAACCCCGAAGCGTTTTCACCGAAAAGGTGAGGAACACGGTTCGGCACGTTGGGGAACTGATAAAGAAAAGCTTATAGGCAGCGATGCAAATGATTTTTATAATAATGTCATTCTTGCTGATGATGTCTTCATTGTAGTAGATAGGAAAAAGCGGGATATGAATGCGCTGCCCCCTAAAAAACGAAAAGCAGCAGAGCAAAAAAAAGAACAGGAAAAAAAGCAGAATGAAATCAGACTTGCTAAACTAAAAGAAAATATAGAAGCTTATCAGCTTGAAAATTCCCCAGTGGGGAATGACAAGGAGTGAATGAAATGAGTGCTGAATATGAAATAAAAAATGGCAGACTGATACGTTGCAATATCTTTTCTGAAACTATTGAAATTCCTGAAAATGTCAAAGCAATAGGCAAATTTGTTTTTGCATTGAACGAAACCGTAAAAAATGTGATTTTGCCCTCCAAATGTACTCACATCGACAAGGCAGCATTCTTCGGCTGCAAAAATCTTAAAAATGTTTCAGCTGAATATGTGGTATCTATTGGAGAATCAGCATTTGAGGAATGCAGCAAATTGGAGAACATTTCTGTAGGCAGATGCCTAAAGAATATCGGTAAATATGCTTTTGAGAAATGTTTTTTAATGAATATGATAGGTGCTGATGGCAGCTATACCGCAGAGTATGCCTATAAAAATGATATATTTTTTTAT
>CAMBNE010000211.1 GCA_945868935.1 uncultured Clostridia bacterium | reverse complement strand
TCCTGCGTTTACAAAGCAGGGATTGCCGATGAACACGTCCTTTTTACAGCCGTATTCTCCCCTCAGTCTTGTCGAAACCGTCAGAACGGAATTTTCGTCATTCAGAATCGCCCTTGCAATCCTCACAATCGCCATACCGATTCCGTAATACGTCGCACCCTTAGCTTCAATTATCTCCTGAGCCGCAGTGCGAACGTCAACGGCTATTTTTTCAAGCTCCTCCATAGAATACGTCTGTGAATTGTCGGCAAGCACGTCCTTAATCGGCTTGACCGCAAGAATCGCCTGACTCCAAGGCACAAACTCGCTGTCGCCGTGCTCGCCGATTACGTATGCGTGAATGTTCCTCGGGTCAATCTCAAAATACTCGCCCATAAGATAACGCAGTCTTGCCGTATCAAGCGTTGTTCCCGTACCGATAACCTTAGCCGCATTGAATCCCGAAAGTTCAAACGTAACCCTTGTCATAATGTCAACGGGATTTGTCGCAACGAGGAAAATTCCGTCAAAGCCGCTCTGCACCACATTCGGCACAATTGACGAAAAAACCTTTGTGTTTCTCTGCAAAAGCTCAAGCCTGCTCTCGCCCGGCTTCTGATTTACTCCTGCGCAGATTACCGCAATGTCAGCGTCAGAGCAGTCGCCGTAGTTTCCGCTGTAGATTTTCATACTTGAATTTGAAAACGCAAGTCCGTGATTCAAATCCATAGCCTCACCGTTGGCACGTTTTTCGTTTATGTCAATGAGCACCAGCTCGTCGCAGAGATTGCGGTTAAGCGCCGCATAGGCAAAGCTCATTCCGACCATTCCCGTACCGATAAGAACAATTTTTTTCCTGTTGTCAGCCATAAATTTCTCCCTTTCAGATTTATAAAGCACTATTATTTTCTGCCGACGGCGTTTTATTATTCCGAAAAATTGTTGCTTGTTATTAATTCCTTGATATATTTAATCGCAAATCAAAATTTTCCAATAATTTCACATCAAATATGTAAAAAATATGAAAAAACGCCTTGAAAGTCAATATATTTTATGCTAATATTAATAAGATAAAGCTATACATTTCAAAATGTTTTATTGATACTTATTTGAAAGGAAATGAGAAAATGTACAAAATAGTTAAGAAAAAAGTTCTTAACCCCACTGTTACATTGATGGAAATTGACGCTCCGCTTATCGCTAAAAAGGCAGAGCCCGGTCAGTTCATCATTCTCAGAGTTGATGAGGACGGCGAGCGTATTCCGCTTACCGTTGCAGGCTATGACAGAGAGGCAGGAACAGTAAGAATCATCTTCCAGATTGTCGGTGCTACTACCGAAAAGCTCAATCACCTTGAAGAAGGCGACTGCATTCACGACTTCGTAGGTCCTCTCGGCGTTCCCACACACACCGACGGTCTTAAAAAGGTTTGCGTAGTCGGCGGCGGCGTTGGCTGTGCAATTGCACTTCCCGTTGCCGAAAAGCTCCACGAGCTCGGCTGCGAGGTTCACTCAATTGTCGGCTTCAGAAGCAAAGACCTCGTTATTCTTGAGGACGAATTCAAGGCTTGCTCCGACAAGTTCATTCTTATGACCGACGACGGCTCCTACGGCGAAAAGGGCGTTGTTACCGCTCCGCTTGAAAAGCTCATTAACGACGGCGAAAACTACGACCTCGTTATCACAATCGGTCCGCTTATTATGATGAAGTTCGTTGTCAAGACAACAAAACCCCACAACATTCCCACAACCGTTTCAATGAACCCGATTATGATTGACGGAACAGGAATGTGCGGCGGCTGTCGTCTTACAGTAGGCGGAGAAACAAAGTTTGCCTGCGTTGACGGTCCCGACTTTGACGGCTTCAAGGTTGATTTTGACGAGGCTATGAAGCGCGGCTCAATGTACAAGCCCTTTGAGCGTCACGCTTACGAAGAAACCTGTAATCTTTTCAAAAAGGAGGTTGAGTAATTATGCCTAATATGTCACCCAAAAAGGCACCGATGCCAACCCAGGACCCCGATGTAAGAAACAAAAACTTCCTCGAGGTAGCAACAGGCTACACTCAGGAGGTCGCTATAGAAGAGGCACAGCGCTGCCTTAACTGCAAAACAAAGCCCTGCGTTGCAGGCTGTCCCGTACATATTGCAATCCCCGACTTCATCAAGGAGGTTGCAAACGGCAATTTTGCGGCAGCTTATGACGTAATTTCCGAGTCAAGCTCGCTTCCTGCTGTATGCGGACGTGTTTGCCCTCAGGAAACTCAGTGTGAGTCAAAGTGCGTAAGAGGCATCAAGACTGAGCCTGTCGGCATCGGCAGACTTGAGCGTTTCGTTGCAGACTGGCACAACGCTCAGCCGAACGCTGAGGTTCACAAGCCCGAATCAAACGGACACAAGGTAGCCGTTATCGGCTCAGGCCCTGCCGGTCTTACCTGCGCAGGCGACCTTGCAAAGAAGGGCTATGACGTAACTGTATTCGAGGCTCTCCACCTTGCAGGCGGCGTACTTGTTTACGGTATCCCCGAATTCAGACTGCCCAAGTCGATTGTTCAGAAAGAGGTTGACACTCTCAAACAGCTCGGCGTTAAGGTAGAAACAAATATGGTAATCGGCAGAGTAATCTCAATTGACGAGCTTATGGACGAATACGGCTTTGAGTCAGTATTCATCGGCTCAGGCGCAGGACTTCCCAGATTTATGAATATTCCCGGCGAAAACCTCTGCGGTGTTTACTCGGCTAACGAATTCCTCACAAGAACAAACCTTATGAAGGCTTATAAGGACGACCCGACAACTCCGATTATGCACGCTAAAAAGGTTGCAGTAGTCGGCGGCGGTAACGTTGCAATGGACGCAGCACGTTGTGCAAAACGTCTTGGAGCTGACGAGGTTTACATCGTATACAGAAGAAGTGAAGAGGAGCTTCCTGCACGTAAGGAAGAAGTTGAGCACGCTAAGGAAGAGGGAATCATCTTCAAGCTTCTCAACAATCCCATTGAAATCATCGGCAACGAGGACGAGTTCGTAACCGGTATGAAGTGCATTAAGATGGAGCTTGGCGAGCCCGACGCAAGCGGCAGAAGAAGACCTGTTCCCGTTGAGGGCAGTGAATTTGTGCTTGACGTTGACGCAGTTATCATCTCAATCGGCACATCGCCCAACCCGCTCATCAAGTCAACAACAAAGGGACTTGACACTCAGAAGTGGGGCGGCATTATCGCAGACGAAAACGGACTTACCTCACGTGAGGGCGTTTACGCAGGCGGTGACGCAGTAACAGGCGCCGCAACCGTTATTCTCGCAATGGGCGCAGGCAAAACAGCCGCATCCGCAATTGACGAGTACATTCAGAACAAGAATAAATAAGATTTTATTTTGGATTGATTACGGTCGGAACATTGCTATTAAGTGTTGTTCCGACCGTTTTTTAGAATGATTATTATGATGTAAACGATAATTTAGTGTTGAGTTATAGCAACGTTGACGTAGGGACACGGCGCGCCGTGTCCACACAAAAATTGCAACGCAATTTTTGTGAATGGGACGTCTGGGAAG
>CAMBNE010000210.1 GCA_945868935.1 uncultured Clostridia bacterium | reverse complement strand
CTACTTCTGTAAATCTTGAACCAATTGATTTCTCAACTTTAAAAGCGGAGAAAAAGACATTCCCTACGCTCGGAATTGATATTCCTACCGACTGCAAGAATCTCAGCAATTCCACATCGGCCAAGGTAACGCTTGATTTAAGCGGATTGTCAACAAAATCCTTTACTGTAGATAATTTCTCTGTTGACGGCCTTTCAAAAGAATATAATGCTGAAGTCACTCAAAAGAGTATTTCAGTTACAATTATCGGACCTAAGGACGAGATTGACAGCCTTTCAGCTTCTGACATAAAGGCAGTAATTGATACTTCGAATTCAAAAGGAATAACGGGTTCGGTACAAATGCCCGTAACATTCAAGTTTGACGTTGCAAAGAGCTGTTGGGCATACGGTGATTATAAGGCAAATCTTACAATTTCCGAAAAATAAATTACAATCAAAAGAGCAGGCTTTATGTCTGCTCTTTTTTAACAATAAATTCTTTTGCCTTTTGTATATTAATGTTATTTATATGTCACTCTTGAATAAATAATAAGTTTAATAATTGTGTAATTATACAAAATTATTTCTCTTTGTTGTTCAAAAATAAATATTGTGTTATAATTTTATTATCTAAAAATACATAAAAAAGGAGAACAACTATGAAAAGACATCGCAAAATAACGAGCCTTCTGCTTGTTGCGGCTATGATGCTTACAGCTTTTGCAGCTACAGCATTTACTGCTTCTGCGGCAACAGACGGTTCAAGCGTGTACTTTGACAATTCCAAATATAACTGGGAGAATGTTTATGTATACGCTTACGGAACAAAGAATAACGCAGAATGGCCCGGAGAGCTTATGGAAAAGACTGACGACGGTCTTTACACAAAAAGCTTTCCGTCAACCTACAAGTCCGAGAGTATTATTTTTACAAACGGACTTGAAAAAGGTGAGGGAAAGGAGCAGTACCCTACAGGTGCCGGACTTTCTCTCAAAACGGGTGAATGTAAACTTCTGACAGCAGATTTGAACTGGGTTGACTACGGAAAGCCTGATGATCATGGATACGGTTTCTGTTATACTGCTTCGGGGACTGGTTTCTCAACTGACAGTATGCAGGTGAAACTCGGTCTTAAGAATGCAACAAAAGGCTACTATTCAATTGACGGCTCTGAAAAGACTGAATTTTCAAACAACGAAGTTATTACCGTCGGCGAGGGTAAAATCGGTAATTCTACCGTAACGCTTACTCTTTATGCTACAGGCTCAGACGGCGTTGAAACCGAACAGAGCTATACATTCAAAAAGAGCTTCACTCAGACAAAGACTACTTTTTCTGCAAAATCCGACGGTCACACAACAGAGGCTGAAGCAGGTTACTATGCAACAAACCCCGAATTACAGCTTGGTAAAAATAAAACTATTACTGTAGACGGCGATGTAAGCGACTGGGACAGCTCAATGATTATTGCACAGGGCGTTGCTAATGATGACCCGAGAGTTTATATGCCCTCAGCAATGCACGAGCAGCCTTGGGATGCATATGCGCTCTACGCAGCATGGGATAATGACAATCTCTACTTTATGTGGGAAATGGCTAATACAACATATATCATTTCTCCTGAGGATAACTTTGCTGCATCAAACGAGGCTCGTCCTTGGAGAAACAGTATTCCTATGTATCTTGCACTTTCTATTGACCCATCTAAGCAGTCAACAGGTAAGGCTGTCGGAACGAATAAAGACGGCTCAACTTATACAAATCCCTTTGTATGGGGCTGTGACGGCGGTGTAGCCAAGGACGGCGGTACAAGCTTTACTACTCACGTTGATACGCTTATCGCAATGGATTCCAATAACTCAAACGGCGGTGCAGCAATATTCAAGGCTGACACACTCGATTCTGACGGAACATATATGTTCAATTACGATTCAAGAGTTCCGATTGGCGTAAGGTCATTCCAGGCTCAGGATAATCAGAACGGATTTAAAATCAAGTATGCAAATGGCACTGCAAGTGATACACTTTACGGTATTAACAGTCCCAAAGGCTCACGTATTCTCGGAGATAATACAGATATGAGCGCTAATTGGGCAGATTTCTTTGACCTTGGATATAAAGACAGTTACGGATTTATTTATGAGGTTGCAATTCCGCTTTCAACTCTCGGAATTGATAAGGATTATATTGAAACCAACGGTATCGGTGCAATGCAGATTCTCACATACGGCACATCAGGTATGGATACACTTCCTCACGATCCGTCAATGCTTGATAATGCTGATGTTGAGTACAGCTATGACCCTTCAACTTCACATGAAAAAGAAGATGTTGATAACATAACTGTTCCTCTTGCAAGAGTAGGTGCACTCCTCGATGACACAGTAATCAACTATGCTCCGCTTGAAGTAAACTTCGGTGCCGATCTCAACTCAGGTCAGTCAGCAGGCACAACAATCAACCTTAAAGCAGAAGCATACAATTCAACAGGAAATGTTGAATACGAATTTTCAATTAACGGAAAGTCTGTTCAGAAGTCATCATCAGATACCTATATCTGGACTCCTTCAGAAACAGGAAGATATCAGCTTTCTGTAACTGCTACCGATTCAGACGGAAAGAGCGTAACTGAAAACGTAAGCTATACAATAGGAGCTGCTCAGGAAACTTACGAAATCGGTGACGTAAACCTTGACGGCGTTGTAAATGTTAATGACGCTACTGAAATTCAGAAGTATTGTGTAGAACTTGTATCGTTCAATGCATTACAGCTCAGCCTTGCTGACTTCAATAATGACGGTTATGTTACAATCTCAGACGCTACTGAAATTCAGCGCTTTGCGGTTTTATAATCTGTCTGTTAAGTAAAACTAAATAAATAATAGCTGTCGGGCAATAAAGCATTAATTTGTTGCCTGACAGCTATTTTATTTTTGGGTATTGTTATTTATTTTATATTTTAATTCTGCTCTGACTGCCTCTGCGAACACTTGCAGTATCCATATCGTCAAAGTTGTGATTCCTTACGCTTTGAACAAGTCCAAGACAAATCAGTGTACTCAATGCAGAAGAACCTCCTGAACTGAACAACGGCAGAGTAATGCCAACTACAGGGAAAAATCCAAGCGTCATTCCAATGTTAATTATACTCTGAGCACAAATTGTTGCAAATACACCTGAGCATATATATCTTCCTTGCAAATCATTTGAAATCTTTGCATTTAAAATAACCTTAATAATTATTCCGAAAAGTATCACAAGCAAAAGCATACATCCGATAAATCCAAGCTCTTCACCTGCTACGGTAAAGATAAAGTCATTTTCCTGCTCGGGTACAATTCCGTATTCAACACGTGAGCCGTTATAAAGTCCACTACCCGTAATTTCTCCGCTTGCAATAGATACCTTTCCCTGATATTGCTGCCAACCGTAGTTTGTCATTGCGTTTCCGTCAATGTCAAATAATGCGATTATTCTGTTTCGGTGCTCATCATTCATAAAAAAGTTCCAGATAAGAGGAATTCCCACTATAATCAGACCGCCGAGTATTGCAAAATATCTGA
>CAMBNE010000209.1 GCA_945868935.1 uncultured Clostridia bacterium | reverse complement strand
AAAGGATATTAAAGAAATCAAGAAGTTTGTTGACGATTACAAAGCTGAAAGCGAAAAAACGTCAAAAAAAGAAAAGCTTCAGAAACGCAATGACAGAATCGAAAAATACGTTACATCCGGAGTTGAAGCAGTCAACAACATTGCCAAGGGCGAATATGTAAGTGCAGTAAAAAATGTTGTCGGTCTTTTCCCGTACGGCGGAATAATTTCAGGTGTTATAGATTTGTTCACAACTCTTTTCACGCCTGCACCAGAGGAACCCGATCTTGTTCCCGAGGTTTCCCTTGAAGAAATCGAAAAACAGCTCGGCACCATTAAAACATCAATTGATTCTCTTAAAGAGGCTATCAAGCAGAACGAAAACAATGAATTTTACAAATGCCTGAATCAGATTGTTCTCGTTTACAACGACAAAGGCTCTGTAATTATGCGCTATATAAAAAACAAAGCAGAGCTTTTGGATGCAAATAAAAATCTTGAAGCCGCAAAAAAAGGAAAAGACGCTAAAGAAATTGAAAAATCAAAGAAAGAAGTTAAAAAAGCGAAAAACGAGCTTAGTAAAAGCCAGAAGCTCATCGACAATTTCTTCGGCGATGACAACCTCAACGATTTATACAGACTCAGGGATAGCCTTAAGCAGTGCACACAGTATATGAACGGCACAAACTTCAGCATTAAAGAAGACAAAGCAGAAGGCAATCCGTTCCTCATTAACTTCAACGCAAAGGTTGAAGGTGCAAAAACAGGCACCTCGATTGACAGCATTATTGAACAGTGCATAAAGGATAACGAAGCAATCTGGAATTACTACGAGCTTGGTATCACAATGTATTCCGCACTTGTTCCTTCATACATAAAATATCTCAACGACCGCAATCAATCAGATAAGGCTAATGCAAATAATCAGGAATATGTCAGCTTTATGACAGGCATATATCCGAGCGGAGGCACAGATACTCTCGATAACAAAATTAATGCCATAGATGTTCACGATTACTATATGACAACAATTCTCCCGAAAATGCTCGAAAGCTCCGGTATGTATAAGTTCAAGGACAAAACAGTCGGCGAAAAGGTAGCAGAGGTTACCTGCAACGGAGAAACGGAAATTTTTAAAAGCTTTGATGAAGCTTGGGCTTACGCGACAAAATATACAAATACAAAAATCACATTATGTAAGGATGTTGAGATAAAAGGAAACTTTAAAACAAGCTCGGCACATAAAAATAATATTGAGTTTGATTTACAGGGACATATTCTGACTTTATCAGGATATCAAATAGACGAATATTTCACTGTCACTAATAAGGGTTCTCTCAAACTTTACAGCAGTAACGGAACAGGTTCTATTGTACGCACTAATAATAAGAGTGGAAATTCTTGTGTAAATAATGAAAACGGTACCCTTAAAATTGAAAATTGTATAATAAAAAACTTTCTCGGAAGTTCTATTATTAATACAAAAGGAAATGCAGAAATAACCAATTGTACTTTCAAAAACAATAGTTCACATAGCGGCGGTGCAATTTATTCAAAAGCAGAAATTAAAATAATCAATTGTATTTTTGAAAACAATAAATCTTCCTTTAATGGTGGCGCAATCGCTATTTACGACGGCAGTTCCTACATCAGCAATTGTACATTTAATAATAATATAGCGGAAAGAGAAAACGGCGGTGCAATATACTATGTAAACGGTTTGTCTGCACCGAAAATCAGCCATTCAACTTTCACAAACAACTATTCACACGATGACGGCGGTGCAATCTATGTATCTGCACACACAGATATTGATATTGGACATACAGTATTCAGATACAACGAAAGCCGAAACATCGGCGGAGCAATCTATCTCGGCCAGCTCAGAAGTACAAATCATTACTTCAGAAATGTAACCATTGAATACAACAAATGCGGAAAAGAAGGCGGCGGAGTTTTTGCAGACGCTTGTGGATGTAACACGGCAGACATCAAGCTCTTTGGCTGGAACAAAATCAGATATAATACTAATGCAAGCGGCTCTGCATCTAATGCAAAAATGATTAAATCGACCTGTAGAACAGTATTCAAAATTATGGACGATTTTGACACGTATAATTCCGACATCAGAGGAACAACAAACAGTGATGGCAGCTGTATGGTATTCCTTAACACATCATCAGATTATGTATACTACTACTCTTACGGAATGCAGAGTGGAGCATTCAGAGCCGATAACGGCAAGCTCGAACAGAGCGGAAGCGGTGTTTACTGGTACAAATAATAATCAAGCAAATACTGCTCGAAAACAAATTAACAGCGATTCTGATATAAAAAATGCGCTGTGAGTATTTTCACAACGCATTTTATCTATTTTCAATATTTACAGCAACACCTACTGTTATTTCTCAATGGAATCAGTCTTGTAAATGAAATCGACCTTGCCGTCCATTTCATCGGAAATTCCGCTGTAGGTTTTGTAATGTGATGAAACCTCTGAAACAGCCTTGAGTCTGCTTACAAGTCCTTTTACGTCACCGTCTACTGCGTCAACAAGCACGTCAACGCCCTCTTTCTTAAACTTTTTGAGTCCGTCATTAAGTGACATTGAGCCGTCCTTAAGCTGTTTTACTCCGCTTACAAGGGCACTGCTGCCCTCTTTGAGTGAGGCAACGCCCTGAGCAAGAGTCTTTGCTCCGCTGTTAAGCTCGCTTGTGCCGTTTTTGAGCGACTGTGCGCCGCTTTTAAGAGAGCCTGAACCGTCCTTTAATGTTTTAGTACCGTCTTTGAGAGTGACTGAACCGCTCTTTAGCTGTCCTGCTCCGTCTTTAAGAGCACCCGAGCCGTCCTTTAAAGCATATGTTCCGCTGAGAATCTGCTGTGCACCTGCGTTAGCCTTGTCAACGCCGTCTGTGTATGTGAGCACTCCCTGATAAAATTTATTGTAGCTGTCAAGCTGTTCTTTGAGTGCAGAAAGTGATTGCTTGCCTGCGCTTGCTTTTTCGACAGCAAAGCTTATCTGACTCTGCACCTCGTCGCTCTGCATATTTGTATCAATAAGCGACTGAATCTGACTCTGTGTGTTGTTGTCAATTGTTAACTGAATTGAAGACGAGCTCATCTGAGTTGATACTGCAGTGTTAATCTGCACCTGTACCTCGTCGGGAATCTGTCCCGACGCTACGGCAGAATCGTACTGCTCGGCGGTCATTGAGTAGCCTGCCGATGCTAAAACACCCTCTGTAACCTGCTTTCTGACTGCTGACTCAACAGCCTCTCTTATTACATCCTTCTGGCTGTTCACCGCAGCCGTTACGGTTTCAAGTGCAGTATTGTACGCAAGAGTTTTCACGCTCTCCTCGCTTAACGAGCCGATTAGCTTATCAAGCACCTGAGCGTAGTTTGAAATTGTCAGCTTATCAGCCTGAAGTCCTGCTGCGGCAATCTGAGTATCTGCTGTTGCAAGGAGTGTATCAAACACCTGCTTTGCACCCGAATTGAGCGACTCGCTGTTGTCTGAAATTGTATTAAGTCCCGATGAAAGAGTTGCAACATAGCCCTGCAA
>CAMBNE010000208.1 GCA_945868935.1 uncultured Clostridia bacterium | reverse complement strand
AGTATTGTTAACTTCAATTTTTAAAATATTATTTGTAATTTTTTCAAGTTTCTAAAAGGATTTATAAACTAATTCATGAAAAAAGTTAGTAAGATAATAAGCAAGTTGTTTTATGTATGAGCCGCCGAATTTTCACTCGGCGGCTTTTTTCACTTTCTTATTCAGCTGAAGTACGATGCGATTTTTCCGTTCATTTTAAATCTTTCCTTTGAAAAATATTTTTCCTCGGTAAGTATTTTAATAATAAGTTCATGCTCAACTGCATATCGGAACAGTCCTTTTGAAATTCTTTACTGAGGTTTAATCGATATTTTTCTTTTTTCTGTAAGCATTAGTTCCAATCAATATACCGCCGCTGACAAGGAGAAGTGCAAGCCATAATGCGATATGTCTGTTGTCACCTGTCTTAGGAGATGTTGAATTTGTTATCTTTGCGGTATCGGGTGTTGAATTAACACTTTTCCATTTTGCATATACTGTCGTATTTTCTTTGAATTGTGTTTTCGACGTTACTTTAACATTTTGAGCTGTGTACCATCCGTCAAATTTATACCCTGTGTAAGACGGCGTCGGAAGCTCGGCAATATAACCGTTCATATCCGTTTTTATGCTTTTAATATCAACGCTTCCGCCGTTTGCATCGAATGTGACTGTAGACGGTATAATTTTTTCCGTTTCTATCTCTCCTTGTCCTTCATCGACTTCATTATTTGGGATTTCAGCCGGAATGACCATGATAAAGCTATTTAAATATTTTTCATTAATAGTACTCCAACTTTGGTGGGCAGAGTCTCTTAATCTGGCGAGTTCTGTATATTCATTGCTTATTTTGCCATAGGCTTCAAATAATTTGCATTGAACTTTCCAAGTATAATAATCTACTCCACCCCAAAAAAATTTACTTGCCTCACGCTCAGTTCTCATATCATTGCTGACAAAGGTTATCGTTCCCGAATTATTTATTCCATCCGGAGGAGTAAAATTGCCCTCTCCTTTCGAGAAGAAAATATCATATAAGTTAATTATTTTGCTTGAGCCTGCCGGGTTATAGTCATCATAGATATACTTATAATATTTGGAATTAAGTCCTTCATATACTTTACCTGTTTTTTTGTCTTTGTACTTATAAAACGGAAACCAATATTCATTTGTTTTTTGATTCTTCGCAGGTTGATAACAACTTACTCCTATGTTTTCATTAGGAGGTAAAATCTGCTTTGTTGTTTGTGTAAAAAGATACATTTCATGTTCCTTAACCTGATAGTGACGAATATTATCATCTAATCGGGTGAAACCGGCTGCTTTTCCCAATTCCTGTATATCCTTGTTCAACTTATTCAGATATTCAATTGCTGAACGAAGCGTGCTTGCTGAATTTTCTCCTTTCGCTTCTTCATAAACCTCAATTCTTGCGTTCAATGATTGTCGCATCAAATCTGATGAGGTTACATAAAGGTTGACAAGCGAAGACCAGTAATTCTCACGCATTTCATAACCTTGATTCTCCCACTTGAAATGTCCGAGTGAATAATTGTTCATCAGATCTATTGCATTGCAGCTTCCGTCGTTAAGAAATATATTAGATTTAAGCTTTTCTCCCCAAGCAAGAACCATTTGATCATATGATGACAAGGAACTCAGAGAGTTTATATCAGAAGATGACTTTCCGGGAATATCATAAGTTAAAATCTGCCTGCGGGTTGCTTCAATCTGCTCGTCTGTTTGTCCGTCGGTGTTTTGCAATGATGCCATATAAATTTTGGTCAACGCATATAATGCTTTATCTCCGTTATAATACTCGTTGATATAATACAACTGATTTTGATCTTTAACTATTTCAGTTAATTGATCAAGCTTTAATAATGTTGTCTGATTTTGCATATTCAGTTGATTGATAGCTTCAAGTATTTCTTCGGTATTGTCGGTTTCTTTTGTACCCATAAAAAGATTAAGAAACTGTTTGCCTACCCATACCCCTATTTTTTCATACTTTCCGGTTACCGGGAGAGAGGTTAATGCGGTGTTGATAAATTTGCATGAAGTGGATACCCAATCACTGTTTTTGGCGGAGTATGATTTATAAAATTCTTCCGCACTTTGTTTAACGCTTTCCGATATAATCGGCTGTGTTAATTCTGCACTGTCGCTGAATAATTGTACTTCATCGTCTGTTTTTGCTATTGCTGTGATAGATGCGAGCGGCATAACCGCCATAACCATACACAACACAAGCAGTATGCTTAAAATTCTTTTTTTCATTTAGCATGACCTCCGATTTAAATATTATTTTGTTTTACCTTATAGGAAATTGCTCGAAAGCAACCGGGCACAAAAGCTAAAAAATAGATGATGCTGTCTGCTGGAACTGCGTGTCGAGGCACTCGACTTTTTTACTTTTCAATCGCACTAAATTCAAAATTAAACTGCATAGCAAGCGAATCAAACAGCTTTTGCATAATTAATTTTGAAATGCCTATTATATCAAGTGAAAGAACAAAGGCGATTGTCTTGTCAATCTCCGCTTTCGGTACATTATATGACCGAAGCGACATTGTTAGAAACTTTGTCAGCTTTTTTCCAAGTGTGAAATATTGGTCGCATTTTCTTGCCATAAATCCACGCATAATTCCCGCCGAACCAATTTCACACTCATAAAAATCGCTCTCGGTATAATCAGGATTATAGGGTAAAAAAATCTTATACAGTTCTTTTGAGGTTTGTCTGTATATGTATTCGGCAGCCGCCTCATTAGAGTAAGCGGCGACATATACATCCCGCAAGTTTTCGTTAAGCTCGGTAAGTGTAAGCTGTATTGAGGTTTCAACCGCATATACAAAAAGCGGATTTGATTCCTGATTTCCGATGCTTTGTGCCGTTTCAAACTGATTTGCGAACATGATTTCCGCAAGCTCTAACAGAATACCGTCTTTATTGCCGAAAAAATTCTGAACAGACGATACGGAAACTCCGGCTTCTTTGGTAATCTGCATAAGTGTTGTTGCGGTATAACCTTGTTCCAAAAACAAACGGACACAAGTTGCAAGAATAGTTTGTCTTGTGTTTTTGCTTTTCTTTCTTGTGGGATAAGGTCGTTGAATTTGAGCCATATTACACCTCCTTGTTAACTTTTTGGTATCTTTACCAAAAATATACCAAATTAATCCGTCTTTGTCAATAGCAATCTGTATTTTTATCAGCTGTGTTCATTATTTTTTTGCTAAAGATTTATTTAGCTTCGGCGCAGAAATTACTTTCGAGCACAGGCATAAGAATATCCGCTCTACCGCAGAATAAAGCTTTAAACTGTTCGGTTTTCTGTTGCGGAGTGCTGTATTTATTAACCTGTGTTTTATCTGCGGTATTGATTTCAACAGGTCTATTATTAACCCATTCATCGATACTGCAAAAATAAAAATTGCCGCACTCATACTTGCAGAGTACGGCAGTTTCGTCACTTATGATGTTTTTAATTCTGTTTACATATATGTATTTTTCGCCCTAGAGTATTGCAAAAGAATTCATATAACTAACCTCTTTCAGATTGTTTTA
>CAMBNE010000207.1 GCA_945868935.1 uncultured Clostridia bacterium | reverse complement strand
CCTCGGCGGTGTGCCACCGCAGGCAAATCGAGTGGAAAAGTCGGATTGTATTGATTAAAACGGTTGCCCGAATTTATAGATTTATATATAGGTAACGCTTACAGATGACGTTCAGTTGTATCTTGCGTAAGAATTAGAAAAATGTCTGACTCCCGAGATACCGAGATTTAATTCAAAACCGTTCCATAGGGCGGTTTAAAACAGCAAAAAGCCGTACATTGCTGTACGGCTTTTCGCAAGGGGTTTAGATAAGGAAATGGGTATGAGTGGAACGGATGCTTTCGCATCCAACTGGAAAGTAATTTTATGAGGTGCTTTATACTGCACCGATTAAGCAGTTTTTTCTTCGTCAGTTATTTGCTTTTTGGGAATTCGTATTGTGTATTCGATAAAATTGTCTGTATCGGTTTTGTCCGATTGTGCGTCTATTCCCGCAAGACGCATTGTATCAATAGCTTTGTTGATTGTGTTTACAAATATTCTGACGTCCTTTATCACCGCTTTGCTGAAACCCTGTTTTTTATCGTTTTTAGGGCTTGAATTGAGCATCAGATTTATGAGATTTTCTGATTGCTGTACGTTTAGATTTTCGGAGATGATTTTCGAGAGAGCCTCTCGCCTTGCACCTTCATCACCGAGCTTTAACAGCGCTCTTGCGTGGCGTTCGCTCAGACCTGCGTTTTCAATCCACTCCTGCTCTTCATATGTAAGCCTTAAAAGTCTTAGCTTGTTTGCAATTGTGGACTGCGTTTTGCCGAGCTTGACAGCCGCCTCCTGCTGTGTCAGTCCGTACCTGCGTATCAGCCTTGAAATCCCACGAGCTTCCTCGAACATGCCGAGGTCGCTTCGTTGGAGATTTTCAAGGAGAGCATATACTGCCGACTCTTTTTCGGAGCACTTGATTACTATACAGGGAACTTTCCGAAGTCCTGCCAGAACGGAAGCACGAAGCCGCCTTTCGCCCGCTATCAGCTCATATTCCGTAGCACTCACCTTGCGAACAGTAAGGGGTTGAAGAATACCGTTTTCTGTGATTGACTGCGACAGAGCGTTTAGGTCCTCTTCATTGAAAACCTTTCTGGGCTGAGCTTTGTTAGGTCTGATTTTAATTATGGGTATGTCAGAGATTTTGTTTTCATTTTTAATTATTAAATTCAAACCTTTTCGCCCCGTGTCCTCATTGTCCTTCAGGGGTTGTCCCTGTGCTATTATAATAACACTTTGGCTGTGCGATGTGTGTCGGTTTGTGAGCAACTTTTTTATATAGTTTTGGTAAAAAATGGTAATTTCTTAAAAATATTGTCGAATTATTAAAACAAAAAAGGACAGCGCTGTGCTGTCCTCAAAATTATAAGGGTTTGGCTTTAATTTTGCCGTAGCTTCTCGGGTACTTGTCGGGAGTGGGTGCAATCTTTTCAATCTCAACAATTGTTCTTTCTCCGCCGTCAAGTGCGAGTGAAAATGAATGAATCTTGTTAATTTTTCCGCCGAGGGTCTGAATTGCCTTTCTGCCGTCTGCTATTTCGTTTTCAGTGTCAGGACCTTTCATAGCTATAAAGCTTCCGCTCAGCCTTGCATACGGTATGCAATATTCCGCAAGCACATTCAGCCTTGCAACGGCACGTGAAACAACGAAGTCAAAGCTTTCACGCAAATCAATGTTCTGTCCTCCGTCCTCTGCCCTGCTGTGGATAAGCGCAGCGTCAAGCGAGAGTGTTGACAAAACGGTATCTAAAAAGTTCAGCCGCTTTTGCAGACTGTCAAGTAAAGTCAGCTTAATATCGGGGCGTGCAATTTTAAGCACGATTCCGGGAAAGCCTGCACCCGTTCCGACGTCGATTACTGTCGAATTTTCGGGAATGTTAACGCAGTTGAACAGCGCAAGGCTGTCGGCAAAGTGCTTTACAGCTACTCCCTGTTCATCTGTGATTGCTGTAAGATTGATTTTCTCATTCCATTCTACCAATAATCTGAAATACTTTTCAAGCTGTTCAAGCTGAAAGTCTGTGAGCTGAGTTTTGTAGTCGGCAGTTGCTGTTTTAATGATTTCTTTAATGTCCATTCTGTCACCCAATCACTTGTTTTGCGCAAGCCAAATCAGCAGAACGCTGATGTCGGCAGGCGATACGCCCGAAATTCTCGATGCCTGACCGATGTTTAAGGGCTTGATTTTGTTGAGCTTTTCCTGCGCTTCAAGTCGTAAACCCTTGATTTCACGATAGTCAAAGTCCTTTGGCAAGAGCTTTGTTTCAAGCTTTCTCATCTGCTCAACCTGCTTAAGCTGTTTCTGAATATAGCCCTCGTACTTAATTTCAATTTCAACCTGTTCAAAAATATTCGGGTCAAGATCCGGTCTTTCGGTGTCAACAGCTTTGAGTTCTTCATAGCCGAGCTGTGGACGTTTGAGTAAGTCAATCAGCCGTACGCCTGTTGTGATTTCAGATGTTTCACGTGAAACAAGTATTTTGTTTACTTCCTCAGTCGGAGAAATTACGGTTGATTTAAGTCGTTTGATTTCTGCTTTCTTCTGCTCCTGCTTTTTCAAAAATTTAGTGTAACGCTCCTTAGTGATAAGTCCGATTTCATATCCGAGGGGTGTAAGCCTTTCGTCGGCATTGTCCTGACGGAGCACGAGCCTGTATTCACTGCGTGAGGTCATCATTCTGTACGGCTCGTTTGCACCCTTTGTCACAAGGTCGTCAACAAGCGTACCTATATAGGAATTGTCACGGGTGAAAATTACCTGTTTCCTGCCGAGCACCTTTAATGCGGCGTTGATTCCGGCAACAAGTCCCTGTGCGGCTGCTTCTTCGTAACCCGAGCTACCGTTGAACTGTCCTGCACCGTAGAGATTCGGAAAATCCTTGAATTCGAGCGTGGCGTTCATTGCAAGCGGGTCAACGCAGTCGTATTCAATTGCATACGCAGGTCGCATAATTACGCAGTTCTCAAGACCCTTGATTGTGTGGTAGAATTTGAGCTGTACTTCTTCGGGGAGCGACGAGCTCATTCCCTGCAAGTACATTTCTTCTGTGCTCAGTCCGCACGGCTCAATAAAAAGCTGATGACGTGGCTTGTCCTTAAATCGCATAATCTTATCCTCAAAGCTCGGACAGTAGCGAGGTCCTACACCCTCTATCCTGCCTGCATAAAGCGGAGAACGGTGGATATTTTCAAGAATGACCTGCTTTGTGTTTTCGTTAGTCCAGCTTATATGGCAGTCAACCTTGTTTTCGCCGAGATTTTCGGTTTCGTAGGAAAACGGCTGAGGCGGCTCGTCACCCTTCTGCACTTCAAGCTCCGTAAAGTCAATGGAGCTTTTCAGTACTCTCGCAGGAGTGCCAGTCTTGAAACGGCGCAGAGGAAGTCCGAGGTTTTTAAGGCTTTTGCCAAGCTCTGTAGCAGGGAAAATTCCGTCGGGACCGCTTTCATAGGAAACCTCACCGATAAAGATTCGTCCGCCAAGGTATGTGCCTGTTGCAATAATAACAGCCTTGCACTCGTAAACAGCCAACATTCTTGTGGTTAGAGTGTAGCCGTTTGCAGTTT